>JBDSOM010000031.1:0-8806 GCA_039914785.1 Novosphingobium sp. | reverse complement strand
GCATCCATGGTGAGTTCCTCTCCGTTGAAGGAACTCCACGGTCGCGACGCGACATCGCCGCTCGCAAAGCCTGAACAATACTACGCTACATCACCCCAAGCGACTCTCCCGCGGAGCGGGTTCGTGCATTGGGTCGCAAGCGGCCGACCGCGCACTGTGCAACGGAACGGCAGCCACTCCAACGAGGCAACCTGAAACCTGCCTGTCTGGACTCGGCCCACTTGTTGCCGTAGGGCAATGGCGAGAGGGCGACATCCCGCTTGTAGCGTTGGATGACGTTCCTCGAAGAGCGCGATGGTTCAATGTGTCATAGACCTTTGCTGACCGATCAGCTGCCTGCGCCGGAATATTGCGGAATGTAGCGCTCGTCTGGCGTTTTCCAGCGTTTGAAGAAATCCAGCGGATCCTGGCTGCCGAGAAATTCACGAGCCAACGCCAGCCGTTCCAAGACGTCGAGCTTGTCGGATTGCGGTAATAGCTCAGCGCGCTGCTCGACCCCGGCAAGAAAGCGCTCGATGCGCATAGTGTCTGCCCATTGTTCGATGACTTGGCGCAGCTCGCTCGTGCTCTCTGCGATCGATTTTTCGACGCTGCGCCGGTCCTCTTCGCGGCGCCAGCGCTCCTGCTGCGCGAGCCATTCCTGGTGGCGGATTTCGGCTTGGCGTTCGGCTTCGGCGATCATGGGCACGAGATCGACCGCGGCTTGTTCGACCGCCTCGACAATCGGCTTGACCTGGCCGCGCAGCGACTCCGGTTTGGTTTCGTCCCACTGCTTCGACCAAGTCACCGAGCCATATGGGGAGTATGCGACGATCCGCATTCGGCCCGAGGGAAGGTCGCGCGTGGTGGTCCAGCTGTGGGGATAATCATAGCGGCCGCGCCGCGCGGTAAGCTGGGTTTCGCGGACATATGTGCCGTCCACATAACGCAAGGTGACGTGCTCGGACATTTCGATGATCGCCAGACCAACCGCGACCGTGCCGATGAAAGCCACCGTCGGTCGGTAAGGCGACCATATCCGCTGATGCGGCACGGTGCCTTCTTGGTCACGCCCTCTACATCTTCTAGTCGGCCGCATCGGCAGAGCAAATCCCCCAGCGAGGTGGCTGAGTGTCCGATAGGTCTTCGTCCGATCTACATCGATCCGAGGTGGCAGATAAGGCAAGCAGTCTGTGTATTGGCGGGCGCATTCACGCCCATCCACATTGGCGCTGAGGAATGCCGCAAGAATTTGCCTACCAAGGGGCATCGGGAGAGGCTTGCGGCGAGATCGAAACTTGCTCCCAAACTGCCCGACCGGCGTAGTTCGAGCAACATCGCCGATCTCATCAAGCAAGGCCGGGAAATCCGTGTAGCCCATGTTATCGATCAGGGTTGGTGCGGACTCGTATGTCAAGGGCATGTCTGCTGGCGACCAATTTAATTCAACGCGCCCCGCATGATATTTCACCGAAACCGGCGGCGTGACGTAAACTAGCTTAATCCCGCCAGGCCCGCCCTGTGCGAAAGCGATCCGCTTTCCTTCGAGTTCATGCGCCTTCTTGGGATTGAGCAGGTTGCTGCCGTGACAGCCGGTTATCCCGAAGCTGCCAAACTCCCAGAAGGGATCGTTTCGCTGCTCGGTGGGGTCATCGCGGCGAGGCTGGCGCAGCATGGCGATGATGACTTCATCGTCAGCCGGCATCGCGGGTCTGTCGCCACCGATCTCGGCAAGGATGTCGTCGACCCACGCCCGCGGGACCGGATCGTCGCCAATATCGCAGATGAACTCTTGTCCCCGCGCCACGCTAAGGAGCGTGCCCGGCGCCGGCCAGCGCCAGTCTTTGTGGTGATATGTCAGGCCATGCTCAGCCAGCCATTCGGGAACGGCCCATGTGCCGAGCGGGCCTTCTGCCTGGGTCAATCTGAGTTTCGGCGATGCGGCGGTGCACGTTGTGCCCGGACCGATATATATGGTGTTGTTGCGATCACGCGCGCCGATGAAATGGGGATGATCCGGCGCGAAGCTGGGTGCATCGCGGCTATTGGGATTGGACCCAAGCGGGATCACGTCATCGACCACCATGTAGCCGAAAATCCGATGATGGCGCTCCGCGCTATCTTCCTCGGTGAAAAGACCGAAGAACAGGAAGACATCGCCGCATCCAACACCACGCTTGGTGAGATGGCCTTGCGCCGATCCGGTCTGGCCGAAGGCGCATTGCCCGTTCGCGAAATAGGGGTCGGCATGACAAAGGTCTTTGGGACCGTATTTCCCCTTGGTGACACCGTGCACCAGTTCGCCAAGCCCAAGGTCACCGTAAGTGGTGCGAGAATTTCGACTGGCCGGGATCGGAAGACTGATCGGGCATCCGCCTCTGATCGGCGAAGGCTTGCCGCCGGAACTGGAATCAAAGCCCTTCCGGCTAAAGATTATGCGCATTGTTCGGTCTCGATGGAATGAGCGACTGCATCCCAGGTGGGCAGACGGCAAAGTTAGCCGCAAGTTGAAGAGTTCGCAGCAGGGGGTAGAGGGTTCGAACCCCTGACTCCCTGATTACAAAGCTGCGACCTCTATAAGCGCCCTTGCGGCATAGCGATTGCATCTGCTGCCCCGTTGGGACCCAACATGCGGCGACAAGCAGCGCCGCGCCGCTAAGTCATTGAAAACATGGTGAGCCCTGCTGGGTTCGAACCAGCGACCTACTGATTAAAAGTCAGTTGCTCTACCGACTGAGCTAAGGGCCCACACCCGTTCGGCGCGGTTTGGGGGCTCTAGCGGGGGGATGCGGGGCGTGCAAGCCGTCAACGGGGCGACGGCGTGCAGAAGCCTCGGGGGCGGTGGTCAGGCCGGGACGGGAAGCACGGCGGCAAGGCCGGGAGCGCCCGACCAGACCCACCAGCCGGCGCCGAACGCCAGCGCCAGGCACAACGCCAGGCGCCACAGCGGGGCCATCGTCGGTGCGGCGACCGGTACGGCATAGCGCTTGCGGCCGGTGATCATCGGGCCGACGAGATTGTCGCGCTTGACGGCCAGGTAGAACAGGATCGCCACCACGTGGATCACGACCACGCCCAGGATCACGTTGAAGCCCAGTTCGTGCCATTCGCGCGCCGCCTCGGCAGCGTCGTAGCCGACCAGGTAGTTCAGCGGTCCCGAGAACAGCCCATCGGTATCCTGCGCGAACAACCCGAGGATCACTTGTGTGCCGAGCAGCAGCAACAGCGCCACGACGCTGATCGCCCCGAGCGGGTTATGGCCAACGATGGGCTCCCCTTCCTTGCCGAACAGGCCGCCGACATAGCGCGCGACGGTTATCGGACCGCGCAGGAATTTGGCGAAGCGCGCGCTCGAGCTGCCGACCAGGCCCCACAGGATGCGGAACACGACCAGGATCAACATGATCATGCCCAGCTTCACGTGTGTGTCGAGGTCGCCGTTTTCGGCGGTCCACCACAGCCCCGGGAGTAAGGCGACGAACGTCCAGTGCACGATGCGGACCGGCAGGTCCCATAGCTTGACGGGGGCGGCCGCGCTGCCACCCCCCATCACTGCGTCGTTCGTCGCCGGCATTACTTGTCGCCCTTGAACGTGTCGTGGCAGCCCTTGCACGAAGCCCCGACCGCGGGGAAGGCGGCGCGGACACGCGCGGCATCGCCAGTGGCGGCGGCGCGCTGGAGGCCGGTCGCGGCGGCAACGAACTGCGCGGCGCTGGCGTTGAACCGCGGCGTCTGCTGCCAGATCGCCGGCAGTGCACCGGTCTTGGCGCCAGTCTCCTTGCCGCTGCCGCGCGGGAACCAGCGGTTCACTTGCGGAGCGAACGTGGCGAGGGTCTGCGCGCTCGCCCGCAGCACCGCGACATCCGGGGCCGGCTTCTTGAGTTCGTCGCTGAGCGACTTTTGCGCGCGGCCGATCTGCTTGAAGTTATTCTGGCGGATGGTGATGGTTTCCGCCGGGGTTGCCGCCACGGCAATCGTCGCGCCGGCTACCGCCGCGACCGCGACCGCCAGAAAGGCGCCGATCAAAGGCTTGGTCATATGCATTTCTCCATCGGTTCTTGTCATTCGAAGGCTTCCCCGCCGAGCGAACGGTAAAGGGCCACGAGGTTTATCGCACGCAGACGCTGAACATTGGCCAACGAGCGTTCGGCGTTATACAAGGCTTGCTGTGCGGTAAGGCTTTCCAGGAAGCTGGCGATGCCGCCGCGATAGCGCAATTCGGCCAGATTGGCATTGTCGGCGGCGGCTTCGCGCCCCGCGCGGGCGGCGGCGAGTTGGCTGTCGATCGTGCCGCGCCGGGCCAGCGTGTCGGCGACATCGGCAAATGCGCTTTGGATCGCCTTGCGATAGCTGGCGAGCGCGGCATCGCGCTGGGCCTCGCTCAAGGCGACGTTGGCTTTTCCGGCACCCGCGCGGAAGATCGGATAGTTCGCGCTCGCGCCTGCCTGGTACGAGAAGTTGCCGCCATCGAACAGGCTGCCAAGGCCAGGCGCGGCGAAGCCGAGCAGCGTCGTCAGCGAGATCCGCGGAAACAGTGCCGCGCGGGCTGCGCCGATTTCGGCATTGGCCGCGCGCAGCTGCCATTCGGCCTGGATCACGTCGGGCCGGCGCAGCAGGATGGTCGAATCGAGGCCGGCGGGGACCGCGCTCAGCCGCGCCCCGGCCTCGTCGATCGTGCCGGGCAGGTTGGCGGGCAGGATCGGCGCGCCGACCAGGAGTTGCAGCGCGTTGAGGTCTTGCGCGACCGCGGTGGTCTGCGCGGCGATGTCGGCCTCGGCGGTGTGCAGGGTGATCTCCGCCTGGCGCACGTCGGTGCGGGGGGCGATGCCGCCGTCCAAGCGGGTGCGGGTCAGCGCCACGCTCTGCCGCGCCACCGCCGCGGTGTTCTCGGCGATCCGCAGCAGGCTGGTGTCGGCCGCGTAAGCCAGCCAGGCACCGGCGACGTCGCTGACCAGGCTCAGCCGCGTTGCGCGGGCGCCGGCTTCCGTCGCGAAATAGCGGTTCTGCGCGGCCTTGGTTGCGGCGCGGACGCGGCCGAACAGATCGAGTTCGTAGCCGCTGAAGCCAAGGTCGAGCGAGAAGTTGTTGCTGTCGCCGCCCGCGCCACCGCCGGAGCGACCGAGCCCCGCGCCGAGGCCCAGCTCGGGGAGCAGTTCGGCGCGCTGGATCTTGAACTGCGCGCGCGCGGCGGCGATGTTCGCGGCGGCGACGGCGAGGTCCTGGTTGTTGGCGAGCGCCTGGGCGATCACGGCCTGGAGCCGGGGATCCCCGAACACGTCCTGCCAACGGTAGCTGGGCAGCGCGGCCTCGCTCTGGCGCAAGTAGGCATCCCCGACCGGCCACGAGGCGGGCACGGGCAGTTCGGTGCGGGTGTACTTCGGCTCCATTGAGCAGCCCGCGAGGGATGCGGCGAGCAGGGGGGCGGCCAGCAACGCCGCGCGCAGGGTCACGCCGTGGCCTCCGGGCCGGAAGCGGGGCCGGAGCTTGGGCCAGCAGCTAGAGTGCCGGCAGGCGGCGGCGTCTCGTCGCCGTGGTGCAGGCGCTTCAGGGCATCGCGCGTCGTCCGGCGGACGAGGACGAAGAACATCGGGATGTAGAAGATCGCCAGCAGCGTCGCGGTCAGCATGCCGCCGATCACCGAGGTGCCGATGGCAATGCGGCTGTTCGCACCCGCGCCGGTGGCCAGGGCCAGCGGCAACACGCCAAAGATGAACGCGAAACTGGTCATCAGGATCGGCCGCAGCCGGATGCGCGCAGCCTCGCGCGCGGCGTCGATAATCCGCATGCCCTGGCGTTCGGCTTGCTCGGCGAACTCGATCATCAGGATCGAGTTCTTGGCCGCGAGGCCCATCGTCGTGAGCAACCCGATCTGCAGGTAGACGTCGTTCTGCAAGCCGCGCAGCGTGACCGCGAAGACCGCGCCGACCAGGCCGAGCGGAATGATCAGCAGCACCGCGACCGGGATCGACCAGCTTTCATAAAGCGCGGCGAGGCACAGGAAGACCACGAGCAGCGACAGCGCGTAAAGCAGCGGCGCCTGGCCCGAGGACAGCCGCTCCTGAAACGAGACGCCCGACCACGCGACGCTGGTGCCGGGAACTTGCGCCGCGAGGCCCGAAATCAGATCCATCGCCTCGCCTGAGCTCACCCCCGTTGCGGCCTGGCCCTGGATCTCGAAGGCCGGCACGCCGCCAAAGCGCGAGAGACTGGCCGGTGCGGTCGACCAGCCGATCTTGGAGAACGCGGAGAACGGCGACATCTGCCCGTTGGAGCCGCGCACGAACCACTGGCCCAGGCTCGCCGGATCGGCCCGGTACGGCGCATCGCCCTGGACGTAGACCCGCTTGACCCGGCCGTTGTCGATGAAGTCGTTGACGTAGCGACCGCCCCAGGCGGTCGACAGCGTGCCGTTCACGTCGGCGTTGCTCAGACCATAGGCGATCAGGCGCTGCGGGTCGGTGTCGATCTTGAGCGTGGCCAGGTCGTTGAGGTCGGTCGCGCGAACGCCGGTCAGGCGCTCGTCAGCGCTGGCCAACTCGACCAGGCGATCCCGCGCCGCGAGGAAGTCGGCGCGCGGCATCCCGCTGGTGTTCTGGAACTGCATCGAAAAACCCGACGAGTTGCCGAGCCCGCGCACCGCGGCCGGCACGGTGACGAAAACCTGGGCGTCGCGCAGGCCGCGGAACGCGCTTTGGGCACGCTGCGCGAGGGCATCGGCGCTGCCGTCCTTGCCTGGGCGATCCGCCCAGGCAGTCAGGTTGAGGAAGCCCTGGCCGGTGTTCTGTCCCGCGGCCCCGCCGCCGCCGCCCCCGCCCGCGACGGTGAACATCGTGCGGATCCGGTCCTTTTCGTACGTGGTGAAATACCGCTCGACCGACTGCTGTACTTCCAGGCTGCGGTTCATCGTCGCGCCTGGGGGAAGGCGGTACTGGATTGAAATCACGCCCTGGTCCTCGGTCGGCAGGAAGCCGCTGGGCAGCCGGAAGAACAAGACCACCAGCAGCGCCACGACAACCCCGTAGATGCCGAGGAACAGCCATTTGCGGCCGACCACCTTGTCGACCGAGTCGCGGTACTTCTCGCTCCACCGCGTGAACGTGCGGTTGAACCAGTCCTGGGCGCGGTGGACCTGGCGGGCCGCGCCGGGGGCCTTGCGGGCCAACCAGCTTTCCTCGCGCGGCTGTTCGTCCGGACGGCGCAACAAGGTGCTGGTGAGGGCGGGGCTGAGGATCAACGCGACGAGGACCGAGAGCACCATCGCGGCGATGATCGTCAGCGAGAACTGGCGATAGATCACGCCCGTCGAGCCGCCGAAGAAAGCCATCGGCAGGAACACCGCGGACAGCACCAGCGCGATTGCGACCAGCGCGACCTGGATCTCCTTCATCGATTCGATCGTCGCTTCGCGCGGGGTCATGCCGGGGTTTTCGTGCATGAGCCGCTCGACGTTCTCGACCACGACGATCGCATCGTCGACCAGCAGGCCGATCGCGAGCACGAGCCCGAACATCGTCAGCGTGTTGATCGAGAAACCGGCGACGTAGAACACCGCGAACGTGCCAAGCAGCACGACCGGCACCGCGATCGCCGGGATCAGCGTCGCCCGCCAGCTTTGCAGGAAGACGAACATCACGATGACGACGAGCACGATCGCCTCGAGCAGCGAGATCACGACTTCCTCGACCGAAAGCTTGATGAACGCGGTGGTGTCGTTGGTGTAGTCGTACTGCACGCCTTCGGGGAAATTCGTGGCGAGTTCGGCCATCTTGGCCTTGACCAGGTTGGCGGTCTTGAGCGCGTCGGCCCCCGGGGCGAGCGAAACACCCATGCCGGCGGCCGGATGGCCGTTGAACCGGGCGACGCTGTTATAGTTCTCCGCGCCGATCTCGACCCGGGCGACGTCCTTCAGGCGGACGGTCGAGCCGTCGGTCAGGGTCTTCAGGACGATCTGCTCGAATTGCTCGGGCGTGCGGAACTGCGACTGGGCGGTGACGGTGGCGTTGAGCAGCTGGCTATCGGCCGATGGCAAGCCGCCGATCTCGCCCGCCGCGACTTCGCTGTTCTGCGACTGGATCGCGGTGACGACGTCGCTGGGCATCAGGGACACCGCGGCCAGACGCTGGGGGTTCAGCCAGATCCGCATCGCGTGCTGCGCGCCGAACACGTTGACGTCGCCGACCCCGTCGATCCGGGAGAGCGGATCCTGGAAGTTCGACACCATGTAATCGGCGATGTCCATGTTCGTCCGGCGGTTGCTGGTATCGAACACGCCGACGGTCAACAGCTGGTCGGCATTGGCCTTGCCCACGCGCACGCCCTGCTGCTGGACCTGCTGGGGCATGCGCGAGATGACGGCCTGGACCTGGTTCTGGACCTGAACCTGGGCGATATCGGGGTCGGTCCCCTTGGCGAAGACGGCGGTGACGGTGGCCTGCCCGCGCGAAGACGAGGACGAGTTGAAATAGAGCAGGCCGTCGAGTCCGGTCAGCGACTGCTCGATGATCTGGGTGACGCTGTTCTCGACCGTCTGGGCGTTGGCGCCCGGATAGCTGGCGCGGACGAAGACCTGGGTCGGGGCGATGTCAGGGTACTGCGCGACCGGCAGCGAAAGCAGGCTGCCGATGCCCGCAATCATCACGACGATGGCAAGCACCCAGGCGAGGATCGGCCGATCGATGAAAATCCGTGACATGGCGCGCGGTCAGCCGCCGCTCGGGGCGGACGCGCCTTTATTGGCCCCGCCGGCTTTCGGTGCCCCCCCGCCTGCGCCGCCCCCGCCTGCGCCGCCCCCGCCTGCGCCGCCCCCGCCTGCGCCGCCAGCACCGCC
>JBDSOM010000008.1:0-5586 GCA_039914785.1 Novosphingobium sp. | reverse complement strand
GGCTTCGGAAACGTGGAGCGAATCCTCGTCGGCTTCGGAGTAGACCGCGACGGAGCGCAACCCCATGCGCCGCAGCGTGCGGATGATACGCGTGGCGATCACACCGCGGTTCGCGATCAGGACGGTGTCGAATCTCATGCGGAAACGATCATGCGCACGGGGGTCGGGTTGAACCCGTTGCAGGGGTTGTTGATCTGCGGGCAGTTGGACACGACCACCAAGACGTCCATCTCCGCGCGGAGGTCCACGGTCAGGCCCGGCGCGGAGATGCCATCGACGATGCCGAGCGAGCCGTCGGGCTCGACCGGCACGTTCATGAAAAAGTTGATGTTGGAGACGATGTCGCGCTTGCCCCGCCCTTCGAGGAGGTTGGCTTCCAGGAAGTTCTCCACGCAGGCATGCTGGGACTTGGTGTGGTGGCCATAGCGCAGCGTGTTCGATTCGCACGAGCAAGCCCCGCCGATGGTGTCGTGATAGTCGACGGAGGTGGCCGCGAGGGTCATCATTGGTCGCCCTTCGTTGGATCGGAGCACGGTGCCCTGGCGCAGGAACAGGTTGCCTTGCGCGGCGACCGTATCCTGCGCGCTGTACCGCTCCGCATCGTCGGCGGCGGCGTAAAGCAGGAAGTCGACGGCCTGGTTGCCCTCCAGATCGACGATGCGGAGCGTCTGGCCGGCGGCGATATGATGCAGCCACGGCGCCCGCGCGGGCACGGTCACGTCATGGACGATCGCGCCGGAGAGGCCAGACAGATGGGGGTCGGTGCTCATGCGGGGCCTGTTCCTGTTCAGCGACGGAAGTAGTCTTCGACATTCTGGAAGGCGCGCAGGCCCTCCGGCGTCGCGTTGCGGATGGGATCGTCGGTCGGCGTCACCGGACCTCGCCAGGCGGTCGCGCGCAGCGGGGTGACGGTCCAGTCGTCGCGCGGATCGAGCACGTGCGGGCAGTTCGCGATCACCACGATCACGTCCATTTCGGCGCGCAGGACGACACTCCGGCCCGGTGCAAACGGTCCGACTTGCGGTGTGATCGCCCCGTCGGCTTCGATCCTGGCACCCTTGAACAAGGTCACGGACGGATGGACGTCGCGGCGCTGGAGGCCGTGTTTGGCCACACCGAGCAACAGCCGGTCGCGCGCGCTGGGGTGAGGGCCGCTGTTGGTTCCGTCCCCATATTTGGCGGCATTCGACCCGGCGTTGGAGGGGCCGCAGAAGGTGTCGTGCGTGCCGGCATCGTCATCCAGGAAGCTCATGAGGACGCGGCCCATGTCCGACAGCAGCAGCTTGCCCTGGCCGAGATAGGCGTTCCACTGGACCTTGACCGTATCGGCGACGTTCAGGCGTTCCGTCGGGGTCTCGGCGTTGAAAACGAGCAACGAAGCACACGCATCGCCCTGGAGATCGATCAGCCGCAGGCGGGTGCCCCGCGTGAGCCGCCGCGTGGCGTAACCGCCCGCTGCGATCGTTTCTTCCCACAAGAGGTCGTCCGCGTGGGCGCCGACCGGTAGATCGGCCGCATTCGGCGGCAGCACCGGCATGGCGTCGACCACCGTGCCCTCCATGCTGCGGGCATGATCGCGTGCGGCGAGGGGGTTGGCGAGCGTGCCGGTCATGCCAGGGCCCCCGTGGGGATGCTGTGGCCATCGTGATCATGCAGCGGCGGCAGGAGGGCCGTCGTGGACACCAGCTGGAGCTGCTGGACCCCGCGGACCCGGCGCAGCGCATCGCAGAGTTCTTCCAACCGCACCGCCGGGCCCTGCACGAGCAGGACTTCGAGCGATTGATCGCCCTCCAGAAATACGTGCTGGGAGGAGATGACTTCCTTGAGATAGTCTGACTGGGTCAGCGCGAGCTGGTGCCGCACGCGGCCGCGATCGCCGCGGTAGACGATCGTCACCGTGCCCGCGAGCATCTCGTCGGGACGGGTGAACGCTTCGTGCTCGGCCAGCGCGTGGCGGATCAATTCCGCGATCAGCTGGGAGCGCGAGGGCAGGCCGCGTTCTTCGACCATCATGTCCAGCTGGCGGAACAGTTCGCCGGGAAGGCTCATGCTGAGCCGGGCGAGGCTGGCGGGTTCGGTGCTCATATCCAATCCTCTGTTAGCTATTGGAATGCGTCTGGGCAGGCGTCTGGGCAGGCGTCTGGGCCGGCGGCGGGTCGGATGCCGCGAGCTGACCTGCGGTCACCGCGCGATCGACTCCGTTACGCAAGGGCAGATCGTAGACGGCCGTCGCGCCAAAGCGGTGGGGGGCGTGTGGATCGTGGCGGCGCTTATCGAGCGCCAGCACCCGCGTTCCGAGGGTGAAGGCTTCCTTGATGTCGTGCGTCACCATGATGATCGTCAGCGAATAGTCGCGCCACAGCTTGGTGATCAGCGCGTGCATATCCGCGCGGATGCCAGGATCGAGCGCACCGAACGGCTCGTCGAGCAGCAAGATGCGGGGGCGCTTGATCAACGCCTGGGCGATCGCCAGTCGCTGCTGCATGCCGCCGGATAGCTGCGCCGGGTAAAGGTGCAGGCTGTCGCCGAGCCCAACAGCGTTCAGCATTTCAGTCGCTTCGGCAACGGCCGCGCGCCGCGCCGCGCCGAACAGCCGGGCGAGCAGCGGGGCCTTGGCGCATTCGATCCCGAACACGGTGTTCTGCAAGGCCGACAGATGGGGGAACACCGAATAGCGCTGGAATACGACCCCGCGGTCTGGGCCGCATTCCGGAGTGAGCGGGGTATCATCGAGAAAGATGGCGCCACGGGTCGCCACTTCCTGGCCGAGGATGAGGCGCAGCAGGCTGCTCTTGCCCGCACCAGAAGCCCCGATGATCGAGACGAACGCGCCGGCTTCGATATCCAGGCTCACCCGTTCCAGGACGATCTTGTCGCCGTATTCGACCCATACGTCGCGCAAGCTGAGGAGGGCCGGGGGGCTGATGAGGCCCGTGGGGCTGAGGAGCGCGCTCAATGGCTTGCTCCATGCGCCCAGGGAAACATCCGCCGGCTCAGATAGGTGAGCAACACGTCCATGATGATCGCCAGGAGCGCGATCCACGCGACGTACGGAATGATGATGTCCATGGAGAGATAGCGGCGAACGAGGAATATCCGGTAGCCGAGCCCGACGTCGGAGGCGATCGCCTCGGCGGAGATCAGGAACACCCACGCCGGCCCGAGCGACAGGCGCACCGCGTGGATCAGGCGCGGCATGGCTTGCGGCAGCGCGACGCGGATCATGATCTGCCAGCTGCTGGCGCCCAAGGTCTGCGCCTTGATGATCTGTTCCCGGGGCAAGGCGGCAACATGCGCCGCGATGTCGCGAACCATGACGGGCGTGATGCCGATGACGATCAGCGCGACTTTCGCCGTTTCCCCCAGGCCCAGGGCGATGAACAGGATGGGGAGCAAGGCGATCGGCGGGATCACGGCGATTGCCGTCACCAGCGGGCCGAACGTCGCGCGGATCGGCGGCAGCACGCCCAGCAGGAGGCCGACCATGAGCGCGGCTAGCGTTGAAATCCCGAGGCCGAGCCCCAGCCGCTGGAGGCTGGCGAGGGTGTCGGCCCAAAAAAGCAGCTGCCCGGAAAGCTGGTCCGGCTGAAACAGCAGCGCGGACAGGCTCGCGGCCATTGCGCTGGGCAGGGGCAGGATCTTGTCGACCGGATTGGCGGCGTGGCGTTGCGCTGCCGCGAACAGGTAAAGCAGCACCAGTAGCAGGATCGGCAGCGCACCCAGGAGGACACGGTCGCTCCGGCGAACTTGACGGTTCACCCAACGCATATCGTCACATCACTTTCGATAGAGCCAAGAACACGAGCACGACGCGGTCAGAGCTTGCCGTCGGCAGCCAACTTCATGAAGCTTTCGTCGAACCGCAGGGTGACGCGCGCGGGATCCCCGAGCGTCTTGCCGCCGGGAAATGACATGCCGACCGCATCGGCGGACGCCGCGCCCTTGAACAGCCCCATGGAGTAACTGAAATTGCGGACTTTCGTCATGGTCTGGACCAGCGCGGGCGCGGATGTGGCGGCTACCGCGGACTTGGGATCGGCATAAAGGAAGGTCGTCGCAAGCTGGCTATCGAAAGCTTCTGGCGTGGCCCCGGCCAATTTGGCCATCGCCGCGCGCGCTTCCTTACCTTGTGCGTCCTGACGCTGCATCAAGGCTACCGTCTCGTACCAGATCCCGGCGAGCGCCTTGCCGAGATTGGGGTTGGCCTTGAGGGTTGCGGTGTCGACCACCAGGAGATCGAGGATTTCGCCGGGGATCTGGGCCGAACTGAAGACCTCCTTCACGCCGGGGCTGACCTTCATCGTGGAAAGTTGCGGGTTCCAGGCGACCGCCGCGTTGACGTCGCCGCTGCCGAACGCGCCGACGATGTCTGCGTCCGAAGTGTTCACGGTTTTGACGTCGGTGGTCTTCAAGCCGACCGATTCCAACCCGCGCGCAAGGAGGTAGTGGGAGACCGAAAGCTCGACCAGATAGACTTGGCGGCCCTTGATGGCGGCGAGGCTGTCCGCGTTCTTAAGCAGGATGCCGTCGTTGCCGTTCGAATAGTCGCCGACGATGATGGCGCTGGTGTCCTTGCCGCCGGCGGCCGGAATGGTGAGCGCGTCCATGTTGGCGACGGTCACGCCGTCGAATTTGCCGGCAGTGTATTGGTTCACGGATTCAACGTAGTCGTTCACTTGAACGATGTTGATCTTGATCCCGTACTTGTCGGCCCACTTCTTCACGATCCCGGCCTGCTGGGCATAAGGCCACGGCATCCAGCCGGCGTAGATCGACCAACCGATGTTGAACTCTGTGCGGGGCTCCGATTGGGCGCTGGGTCCCTTGGAGCACGATGCGACCAACAGCGCTCCAGCCATCAGCGCGACAACGCTCGCCTTGCCGAACTTTGTGCCGAATTTCGTGACCATGATTCGATCCCCTTTCGCAATGCAGCATCGCGTTGATCAACGGGCTTGTCTAGATAAAATATTACCTATTACACACAGCGTAATACCAAAAACGGGTAAAGGCGGGCTTGGGATGCGTTGGCCGGCTCCCTGCGTAGCCGCCAATGTGGGTGGCATGAAACGCGATGCCGGCGCCTCGGTCCTATCCATCCCCCACGGATAGCCGCAGCTCAACGACTCGAATCATGGTGATTCGCGATTCGCGGCCGTCGCCTAGCCGCGCCGAATGCAAGGAGTGATGCGATCAGGTGCGACAGCCCAATCCGATCAAGCGGCGCGTGGCTGAAAACGGCCAATTTTGTGCAACGCAGCGCAAATTCGGTTCATACTGAGCACTTGCACAATTATTACGCTTGACGAGTTAGGTAATATCCATACTTTATCAGTCGTCGCTCGAAGAAGCGGCAACCAGGAAGGGTTAAACGCCGGTCAACCGCCGGCTCGAAATGAGGGCTTTGATGAATCGAACGGCTGGCCTGCAATTCTTTTCAATCGGCAAAACACCGTCGATCGCCGGGGTTGCCTGTCTTGCAGCAGGGCTTGCGCCATCATTCGTTTTTCCAGGGTTACCCACGATACGCGCTGCGGCTCGCCGCAGCGAAAACGCCCTATCGCAACCAGCGGCCAGGGCGACGGA
>JBDSOM010000104.1:0-10440 GCA_039914785.1 Novosphingobium sp. | reverse complement strand
CTTCGTGCAGGTTGGCGGCGCTGAGCCGGAACGGTCGTGGCTGCTGATCTGCGTGTGGCATGCAGTTGCTCGTCGGCGCGCTTGGACATAATTTTCAACTCGGATGAAGATCGCCTTCTATCCACCGCGAGCGAAACCCCTTGAACTAGGAGTCATACGTAGCTGGAAGCTTCGAACGGCGTCGCCCGACGGGTGCCGGCGGATCCTTTCGATCAAGGCACGATTTGCCCTTCCCATGGGCATCAAACCGGTTGGCACTGGCGATATCGCGATGGCTGTTATTAGTTTGAAGCGGCGTGCTGCAACCCGTTGATTCGCGCCGTTATGGGCTCCAATGATGTTGGCAGTACGAGTGCGAGGTCAGTGCTCGCGTCTTCGATAATCGGACCCGCCTCCGAGCGGAGCAGCTGTAGCAACTCGCGATTGATTTCCGGATCTGGCTCGTGGGTCATGCCGACATCATGCGGGAGCTTTGACGGAAGGCGATACGGAGTTTTTCCGCGGGCCGACAAAGCAAATTCACACAGCCACCATACCCAAAAACCGACGCTGCTCTGCCCATCCATCGGCATGTTGGCCCACAGCAGCAGGTCCCGATCAAGGTCTGCCGGCGCCGTACCCTGCAGCAGCGCCTTCTGAATATCCGGAGCCAGCATGCCGATGGGCAGGCGGCGCTTGGTCCACTCGTTGTCAGGCACACTCATGTGGCAGTGTTGCTCGTGGTCACGCGGCGACATTTTGAGCTGGGCCAGCTTGCGGTGTGATGTCCGCACCAGATCGGCCAGTACCTGGCGCTTCTGCGGATCGTCGAGCAGACGAACCTTGGCCCGGATCGTAATCCCGCGCCGCATGGGGCGCGCATCGATCGCCAGCGTTAGATGCTCGCCGGCGATGCTGGCGCCCGGATCGATCTGCTGCGCCCGACCGACCAGCGTGTCGTCGCACTGGCCATTGTCTGCGAACCTTGCGGGATCGATCCGGATGCGCAGCCGATCCCCGTCGCAATCGACCCGGTCGATCAAAGCAAAAAGATCGACTGGCATATGCCCGGTCGGCAGCAGGCAAGCGAGCCGGTCGAGTAGCAGACGCTCGGTGCGCTCGGCCGAAAGCCGGTCGCCGCGCATGTTGCCGGTGTGAGCAATCTGCCCAGAGGGCAGCAGGGTCTCGCTGACATAGTAGCGGTAGAGCTTCTTGCCGCGGCCATATCCAAAGCTCGGCCGCATCGGCTGGCCTTGGGCATCGAAAAGCTTGCCGGTCAGCGGGCATTCGGCCGCGCGGGTCTTGCGGGTGGTTCGGCGCTGGCGGTGACCGGCAAGGCTGGCCGGGACCTCGGCGAAGAGCTTGGCATCGACGATGGCGTCGTGCTCGCCTGTATGAGAGACGCCCTTGTGCACCGCTTCGCCCAGATAGAGCCGGTTATTGAGCATGTGCGCGAGAGCGCCGGGACGGAGCCGGCAGCCGCCGCGCTCTTTGCCGTTTTGGGATGTCGTCGGTTTTGAGCGGATACCCAGCGGTCGAGCTCGCGGGCAAGGACGACGATCGAACCAAGTTCAAGATAGCGTGTGTAGATGAACCGGACGGTTTCGGCTTCAGCCTCGTTCACGACGAGCTTGCGGTCGCCAAGATCGTAGCCCAGCGCTGCCAGACCGCCCATGAAAATCCCGCGGGCACGCGAGGCAGCGATCTTGTCGCGGATCCGCTCACCGGTCACCTCGCGCTCGAACTGTGCGAACGAGAGGAGCACGTTGAGGGTAAGTCGCCCCATGGAATTGGTGGTGTTGAACGCCTGGGTCACGCTGACGAACGAGGCGTCGTTGGAATCGAAGGTCTCAACGATCCGCGCAAAGTCCATCAGGCTGCGGGTGAGCCGATCGACCTTGTAGACGACCACGATTTCGATCCGGCCCTTGGCGATGTGTTCTAATAGCTGCTTGAGGGCAGTGCGGTCCCTATTGCCACCCGACCAGCCGCCATCGTCGTAGAGCTCGGGCAGGCATTCCCAGCCTTCGCCGGCCTGGCTCATGATATAGGCCTCGCAAGCGGCGCGCTGGGCATCGAGCGCGTTGAACGCCTGGTCCAAACCTTCGTCGGTCGACTTGCGGGTATAGATGGTGCAGCGGAAACGCGTCTTGACCTTGGTCATCGCACATTCTCCTGCCGGAGGCCGAAGAAGCGGGGACCGCTCCAGCGCTGGCCGGTGATGTGCCGGGCCACCTCGGACAGGCTGCCGAATGTCCAGCCCTCGTAGACGACCCCGCTCTCGAATTCGCGGTCGGCGCATCGCTATCCAAAGTCATGTGACGCCGCCCTCAGGGTTTCGAACTTTCCAGATCATCACCCGAGCGCTTGGGAATGACTATCGTTCCAGTTGCAACAGGCCGCTCGATCGTCGTGAGAGTGTGCGAAGGGCAGGTGTGAGGTTCGCTGATAAGTTTTCTCATCACGACGCCAGATGGAATGTGGCGATCATTCCAGCGATGATGATGCCGAAAGCCATGATCATCACGCCCGAGATGCGTAGGGCGTAAGCCCAGGGATCTTGGTCTTCACCGGGTGAACGGGGCGGCGCAGGACGGCTAAGCAGTCGGCGAACAGCAGCCTGCCGAAAGGCCAGGTTGCAGCCGACGAATGCCAGAAACAGACCGATTGCGATCGCCAGTATGTCGGTCACTGCCATCGATCATTTCCTGCGAGCACGGCCCGACGTGTGCGGGTTGGGCTTTGACGGCGGCTTCCAGCCCGCGGGCTCCGCAGGCTTAGGACGGCTGGTTCCAATACCCATCGCTCCGGCCTTTTGCCGCACCAATCCGGACGTATCAGCGCGCGCAGCGTCTTCAGCTGTGGCGCCGCCCCGGATCAGGTTGATCTGATCTCGTAGGCGACGGGCCTCCTCGAAGTCCATCACTTCTGCGGCCGCCGCCATGCGGCGCTCGAGTTTGGCGATTGCTGTGTTCACCTTGCTTGAACCGAGGACGCAACCAGGAGTTCCATGGTCGACATCGCGTAAGCGTCGACCTCATGGGGCCGGGCCGCTCCTTGAGACCGGCGAGAGTTTCATCTGGCTGGGCGAGGGTCTTTCCGAGGCGCAAGAGCGCACGCGCATTGCTGGAGCTTGATCTTGGTCTGTCGCAGCGGCGCGAGCGGTGGTGGAGAACAAGAGCGTCGGGCATCGATCATGACCGTCGTCGGCGCGGCGCTCTCGGCGGACCGCCCTGCCAGCATACGGAGGAAGGCACCCATCTCGCCCCACCGCTTCCGGCGGTTGTAGAGCGTCTTGTGCGGAGCATGCTCCTCGCGCTCACCCCCACCTTTAGTGCGCGTTAACGGACCACCGCCGGGTGGTAGACCACGGGGGCCAGGCCCGGGTGGAGTTCTCCGGCGGTTGGCGGGACGCGGCCGTTGTCGGTCAGGGCGTACTTGCGGGCGATTTCGGCCCCTACCAGCGTCTTACCGCTAAGTGCGGCAATATCCGGATCCTGCGACAGCGCCCAGATCACATGGCCGGTGAATTCGGGCGATTCGCAGTTGCCTTCGAGGTGACCGAACTTGGCGGGGTCGGCGGCGATGATGCCCTTGAGCCGGTCGGTCAGCAGCGCCCCCATCCAGATCGACACCGCCGCGACCGACTTGGCTGCGTGGCGAAAGTCCGCCGCCATGTCGAACGCCATCTTGTCCATACCCGCCTTGTGGGCGCCGTAGGCCGCGCCCAGCGAGTAGTGCGCCGCGCCCGAGGCCGAGGTGAACACGATCAGCCCCGAATCCTGCGCCGCCATGGCCTGGGCGGCGTGCCAACTCGCGACATAGCCGCTACGCACCCCGACATCGATCAGGTCGGCGAGCTTGAGCGGTTTTTCCCAGAACTGGCCGGGATGCATCAGCTCGTCGTAGATTGCGGCGGCGTTGTTGACGAGGATGTCCAGCCGGCCTTGTTCGCTTCGCACGCGTTCGAACAACGCCGCGACGTCAGCGTCGTCGGCGTGATCGCAGCGCACGGCGATGCCCTGGCCGCCGGCCGCGGTGACCGCTTCGGCAGTCTCGTAGATCGTACCGGGCAGCGTGTGATCGCCGGTCTGCTGCGAGCGGCCGGTGACGTATACGATGCAGCCGTGCTGGCCGAGCGCGAGAGCGATACCGCGCCCCGCGCCGCGGCTCGCGCCTGTAACGATCGCAACGGGTGCCCGCCCGCTAGCTTGAGCATCAGTCATCGCGGTGCCTCCCATCGGCAGTGCTGGCGCTCAGCGACCTGCTGAACACGTGCTTAGCGTCTGGGTCCCGCCCGTCAATCAGCGCCGGACCATGCCTTTGGGTTGGACGATCCCGAGGTTGAAATGCGTGACGATGCCCGGTGCCGCGTCGACTACGCCTTGCACCGCTGTCGCACCGACCAGCCCGGTCCAGGGCAGGCCGCCGAAGGGCCGGCGACCGTCCTCGGCTGATTCGCCCATCAACCGGACTTCGAGGCCGGGATCGCCCACGATGCGAATCCGATAGCAGCTTTCGCCTTCTTCCCAGAGTGGCTCGATGTCGTCGGTGCTGTCACCGAGCTGCCAATAGAAGTGATAGACGACCAGCGGCGCGCCTTCGCACCAGGCGGTCCATTCGTAGTGCTGGCCGCCCACGGTGCCGGCCTTCACCACGCCGAAGCCATGGTCGATGTCACGCTTCGCGGTCGCGACCTCGAACTTCACGGTGACCTCGTCGATTTCCTTGCCGAGGCCTTTGGCGATCACGTCCATCGAGGGGTAGAAGTGCTGGTAGGTGGTGGGCGAGCGCCGGGGGTTCGCGAGGAGCTCTTGCGGGTCTACACCGAAACCCATGATCTCGGTGTAGACCATCGGATTGCGGACCTTGTCGATGATCTCGGTGATCTCGATCCGGTCGATCCGGTCGCACAGCCGCGCCAGGGTCAGCGGCAGGATGTCGCCGGAGAACCCGGGGTGGATGCCGCACGCGTGGTACGAACTGCCACCCTCGCGGCAGGCTGCTTCGATCCGCGCTTGGGCCTCGGGAAAGAACTTGTTCGGAAGAGCTGGCCCGCCCGGAGAGATGACGCTCTTGCCCGAGGCGAGCAGCTGGCAGATGTAGTCGAGGCTGGTGTCGGCCATGTTGAGCGGGGCGAACATCACGCAGTCGGCATCCAGCGCGATGATTGCCTCGATGTCGTCGGTCGCCAGTACCCCGGTCGGGGGCAGACCCGCGATGTCTCCGGCATCCTTGCCGACCTTGTCCGGGCTGTAGACCAGCACCCCGACCAGTTCGATCACAGGGTTCTGAATGAAGTGCCGCAGCGCTGCCGTACCGACGACGCCGGTGGCCCATTGGATGACGCGATAGGTCTTGTCTGGCATGGGAAATCCTCCTGGCGGGTTCAGTTGAGGCCACGCACCTGGCCGCCGTCGACGCGGTAGTTCGCGCCGGTGACAAAGCCCGAGCGCGGGCTAGCGAGGGTGCAGATGACAATCGCGAGATCGTCGGGATTGCCGAGCCTTCCGGCGGGCGGCAGGTCGAACACCTTGTCGGCGGCCAGGCGCTCGGTGACTTCCTCGATTGTGGCCTCCGGGATGTCGTACTTCACGCGGCCGAAGCGGAGCAGGCCGTCGACCATGATGATCCCGGGCGAGACGGTGTTGGCGGTGACCCCGACGCCCTTCAGCGAGCCGGCCAGGCTGACGGTGAAGTTGTTGAGCGCCGATTTCGCACCGGAATAGTCCGCGCCGAGGTTGTTGGGCTGCACCGCGACCGCGCTCGACACGTTGATCACGCGGCCGAACTTCGCCGCGATCATGCCTGGCACGGCGAGGCGGCACAGGCGGATGGCGGACAGTGCGTTGGCATTGAAGTTGGAGATCCAGTCCTCGCTGGCGATCTCGATCGGGGTCTTGGTGGTGTTGCCGGTCGAACTGCCGCCGGCGTTATTGACCAGGATTTCAACATTGCCGCCGAGCGCCGCGACCGCTTCGGCGTGGACCGCGGCGCAAGCCTCGTCGGTACTCAGATCGCCGATGGCGACGCCGACCGCACCAATTTCTGCCGCGACTTTCTCGGCACGTTCGCGGTTGCGGCCGTGGACCACGACCCGGGCACCTTCCCCGGCGAGCATCCGCGCGACGGCGGCACCGATTCCGCTGCTGCTGCCTGTCACGACGGCGCGGCGGCCCTTCAGTTGCAGGTCCATTGGCATCCTCTCCAGTTGTTGCCGGGATCGTATTGCGCCGGGAGCTAGGGCCGTACTCCCATTTGGGGACATGGCGGAGGGGCTATTCTTGGCAAAGTCGCGCGTGTGAACGAGAAGTCGGCATGTCCGATGATGGGGACCCGCGGGAATCCGCGGGTTTTGGTTCCATCGACCGAGTCGCGGCGCCCCGAGATTCGCGAGGATTCGCGCGATATCATGCGCAAAACCCGCAAATGGCCCGGTTATGCCCGAAGATACGTGCAGGCTGGGGAATCGACGATGTCAAGGGACGGCGGGGATTATCCCTGACTGCCGCGCGGTAGGACAGCGCCAATTCGTCCGGCCGCAGAATCGGGAAACCTTTCGCTTCCGCCCCGGTTTACCTAACGTGACGGTCCTGATGAGCGAGCCCCAATATCTTTCCGGTCGGCTGCTGCTGGCGATGCCCGGCATGTTCGATGCCAACTTCGACCACGCGGTGATCGCGATGTGCCAGCACGACGAGCGCGGCGCGTTCGGCATCGGCATCGGCCACACCCGCCAGACCTTGCGCTTTCACGGGCTGCTCGAGGACGTCGGGATCGATCCGGGCGTCGCGCCGGACTGCCCGGTGCACCGCGGCGGGCCGGTCGAGCCGGGGCGCGGCTTCGTGCTGCATTCCGCCGATTGGCAGAGCGAAGAATCGATCCAGGTCGATGGGCTTTGCGCCTTGTCGGCCTCGCTCGAGATCCTCCACGCGATCGCCGAGGGGCGGGGCCCGCAGCAGTGGCTGATCGCCCTCGGTTATGCCGGTTGGGGCGCGGGCCAGCTTGATGGCGAGATGCGCCACCACGGCTGGTACGCCGCGGATGGGCGGCCGGAGATCCTGTTCGAGCACGCGGTTGCAACGCGCTGGAACGCGGCGTGGCGGGCGGAGGGCATCGATCCCGCGCTGCTGGCCAGCGAGACCGGCCACGCGTGAGCCTGGGCTCCTCCCCATGCCGGGGAGAAACGCTCTACCTCCTGCCCCGAACCACCTCCGATCATCCAAAAAATGGCCGGGGCGACATGGCTGCGCCCCGGCCGAGTTAGGGAGAGTTGCATCGGGCAGGAGGCCGATGGGTGCGGGCTTGACGGCAGATCAAACCCGCGACTAGAACGAGGTATTGCGAATGCCTCGCATTTGCAAACAGATTCGAACAACGAGAGGATCCCGCCATGTACGAATTCGTCGACCGCCCGGTAACCAGTCTCGATCACGGCGGGCGCTTCCTCGTCTGGTCGATGCGCAGTTGGGTCAAAGCCATGGGCGACAAGAGCTGCCCGGCCGGCGCGATCGCCCCCGCCTTCGGCCAGTGGCGGATGTTGCCGGGGCTCCAGCCGTTCGTGCGGATCATGGCGTTGCTCAATCGTCACGGCCTGGAGAACTTCCAGTTCTGCGCGCTGCCGTGCAACCATATCTCGGAGCACGAGGCGATCATCGTCAGCTTGTTGTGCAGCCTGCGCGATAGCCGGCCAGACACGGTGCGCGATACGCTGGCATTCCTGGTTGAGGAGGAAGCGATCGGCGAAGCGCTGGCCTCGCTGACCGCGCTGGGCCGGGCGATGGACACCGCCGCGATTTATCCGGTGCGCTCGGCCAAGCCGGCGGGTCCGGTGGCGTCGGTCAAGCCGACGGGTGCCTCGCCTCAGGGCGGCGTGGCCGTCCCGCGCGCCGACAACGATCGGCCATAACGCTCGCGCACCAGGCCGATGAACGGGCTCGCCTCGTACCGCAGCGCGCTTGATCCGGCGGCGTAAAGCAGGCCGATCTCGCGCTGCAGGTCGAAGTCGGCGACGCGCACGAAG
The DNA here is from genome assembly GCA_039914785.1 of Novosphingobium sp. GTDB lineage: Bacteria > Pseudomonadota > Alphaproteobacteria > Sphingomonadales > Sphingomonadaceae > Novosphingobium. The sequence goes on along the minus strand of JBDSOM010000104.1, from coordinate 2,438 downwards.
CGCGCCTTCTGGTCCAAAGTGGGATCGCTGAAGCTTTCCGGCATCATGCCGATCCCCGCACCGGCCCGAACCATCGCCAGGACCCGCGCGTCGTCCGTGGTCTTGAGCACGAAGCTGGGGCGCACGCCGCGTTCGGAGAAGAACCGGCTGATCTCGGGCAGCGCCTCGCAGTGGCGGCGCACCACCATGCGGTCACCGGCGAGTTGTTCGGCCTCGACGGTTTCGAGATTGGCGAGCGGGTGCTCCGCCGGGAGCACCATCAGATAGCGTTCGCTGCGCAGCGCCTCGGGGCGAAAGCGCGTGTGGTGCGGGCGAATCACCGTCAGCGCGATGTCGAGCCGGCCGCGGTCGAGGCGTTCGGCGAGGTCGCGCTCCGAGCCGTCGAGCAATTCGAGCGCCTCGCTCCCCCCGGCGCGGCGGTGACGGGCGACCAGATCCTCGAGAATCGCGGTCGGGATCGTCCGCAGCACCCCGACGCGCAGCACGCGGGGCTCGGGCGCGTCGAGCAGTTCCTGCAGCGCCAGCTCGTATTCCGCGGCGATCCGCCGGGCGCGGAGCAGGAAGCGGCTGCCGGCCGGGGTCAGCGCCACGCGCTTGGTGTCGCGATCGAACAACCGCGCGCCGAGTTGCTTTTCGAGCTTGGCGATGCCCGCCGACAGCGTGGGCTGGGTGACGCTGACCTGCTTGGCGGCGCGGCTGAAATTGCCGCACTCCGCCACTGCCAGAAAGTACCTTAGCATGTACCGATCGATCATAGACGCTGTCTATGACAACGGCGGCCACATTTCAATTTCAACTCGCGGGGCAAGCGCGCTAAACCCCGCACAACAAGACATGACCCCTCGGCCCTGCCACCGGTGAGGTTTTCGACAGGTGAGGATTTTGGGATGACCGCCCCCGTACTTTCGACCAAGCTCGTTCCCGACAGTCCCGAGGCGCAAGCCCGCAGCAAGCACAATCGCGCCCTGGCGGCGCAACTGCGCGAGCACGTGGCCAAGGCGGCGCTCGGCGGCGAACAGAAATCGCGGGATCGTCATACGTCGCGCGGCAAGCTGCTCCCCCGCGACCGCGTTGAACGCCTGCTCGATCCAGGCTCGCCGCTGCTCGAGCTTGGCCAGCTGGCTGCGTTCGGCAAGTATGGCGAGAACATCCCCGGCGCGGGCGTGATCACCGCGATCGGCCGGGTCTCGGGCCGCCAGTGCATGATCGTGTGCAACGACGCGACGGTGAAGGGCGGGACGTACTATCCCACCACGATCAAGAAGCACCTGCGCGCGCAAGAGATCGCCGAGGCCAACCACCTGCCGTGCATTTATCTGGTCGATAGCGGCGGCGCGAACCTGCCGCACCAGGCCGAAGTCTTCCCCGACCGCGATCACTTCGGGCGGATATTCTTCAACCAGGCGCAGATGAGCGCCAAGGGCATCGCCCAGGTCGCCTGCGTCATGGGCAGTTGCACCGCCGGCGGGGCGTATGTTCCGGCGCTGAGCGACGAGAGCGTGATCGTGAAGGAACAAGGCACGATCTTCCTGGCTGGGCCCCCGCTGGTTCAGGCCGCGACGGGCGAAGTGATCAGCGCCGAAGACCTGGGCGGCGGCGATCTCCATTCGCGCAAGTCGGGCGTCACCGATCACCTCGCCGACGACGACGAGCACGCGCTGACGATCGTGCGCGACATCGTGAGCCACCTTGGCCCCGTCCACGACCACGGCCTGCCCCTCAAGGAACCGCGCCCGCCGAAGTACGACGCGGAGGACCTGTATGCGATCGTCCCTGAGGACGTGCGGGAGCCTTACGACGTCCACGAAGTGATCGCGCGGCTCGTCGACGGCAGCGAGTTCCACGAATTCAAGGCGCTTTACGGCAGCACCCTGGTCTGCGGTTTCGCGCATATCTGGGGCATGCCGGTGGCGATCCTCGCCAACAACGGCATCCTGTTCTCCGAAAGCGCCCAGAAGGGCGCACACTTCATCGAGCTCGCCTGCCAGCGCAAGATCCCGTTGCTGTTCCTCCAGAACATCTCGGGTTTCATGGTCGGCGGCAAGTACGAAGCCGAAGGCATCGCCAAGCACGGCGCCAAGCTGGTGACGGCGGTGGCGACCGCGACGGTGCCCAAGATCACCGTGCTGATCGGCGGCAGCTTCGGCGCGGGCAACTACGGCATGTGCGGGCGCGCCTACGATCCGCGCTTCCTGTTCACCTGGCCGAACGCGCGCATCTCCGTAATGGGCGGCGAGCAGGCGGCGAGCGTGCTGGCGACGGTTCACCGCGACGCGGCGAAGTGGACCCCGGAGGAAGCCGAGGCGTTCAAGGCCCCGATCCGCGACCAGTACGACCGCGAGGGCCACCCCTACCACGCCAGCGCCCGCCTGTGGGACGACGGCGTCATCGACCCCGCCGACACCCGCGCCGTCATCGCGCTCAGCCTCGCAGCCAGC
>JBDSOM010000110.1:0-13044 GCA_039914785.1 Novosphingobium sp. | reverse complement strand
CGTCGCGCAAGGTCAGCATCAGGCCGCGCAGCCGGCACTCGGCTTCGGGCAGGCAGTTGTTGCAGTGTTCGTGGGCGTTGCGGGCGGCGCACGGGGTTAGTGCGAGGCTGCCGCGGGTCAGCCGGATGATGTCGCCATAGCGGATATCGACCGGCGCCAGCGCCAGTTCGTACCCGCCGTCGCGGCCACGGTGCGAGATGACCAGGCCCTCGCGGACCATCTCGCTGAGGATGACGGTCAGGAACTTGCGCGGGATGTTCTGCGCCTCGGCGACCGCGTCCAGCCGCACGGGGCCCTGACGCCAATGGTCGGCCAGGTGCTGCAGCGCGCGGATGGTGTAGCGGGTTTTTTGCGAAAGCATGAGCCCGCACAATCAGCGCCCGATAGCGCTAAAAGTCAACCTGTGGAGTAGAAAGTCCGGTGGGTGCCGTTCAGATCGCCTGCGTCCCCGCAGCGTGCTTGTTCATCAGGCCATAAGCCTTGTCGTACCACGTGCTGCCCGGATAGTTCGAGCCAAGCACGGCGGCGGCCTTCTGCGCTTCTTCGGGGATCCCGAGCGACAGGTAGGTCTCGACCAGGCGGAACAACGCCTCGGGCGCGTGGCTGGTGGTCTGGTAGGTATCGACGACGTTGCGGAACCGAATCGTCGCGGCGAGCCACTTGCCCGATCGCTCGTAATACCGCCCGATCTCCATCTCCTTGCCGGCGAGGTGATCGTGGACGAGGTCGAGCTTCAGGCGGGCATCGGCCGCGTAACGCGTGTTGGGATAGCGCCGCACCACGTCGTTGAGTGCGGTCATCGATTGCTGCGTGACCTTCTGATCGCGGGTTACGTCGCTGATCTGCTCGTAATAGCTGAGCGCGATCAGGTAATAAGCGTACGGAGCGTCCTTGTTACCCGGGTGGATCGACAGAAAGCGCTGCGCCGACTGCACCGACTTGCTGTAATCGCGCGCGACGTAATAGCTGAACGCGCTCATCAGCTGGGCACGGCGGGCCCACGGCGAATACGGGTGCTGGCGCTCGACCTCGTCGAACAGCTCGGCCGCGACCTTGGTGTCGCCGCGATCCAGCCGGTCCTTGGCGGCGGTGTAGAGCGTGTCCACATCGCGCGCGACATAGGCGGTATCGCGGTTCTTGCCGCCCTTCCCGCCGCAACCGGAAGTGAGCAGCAGCGCCGTGGCGGAAGCGGCGAGGACGACAAGCTTGAGCGGCGAGGATTTCAGCATGGCCGCTCCTATAACCAGTGCCGGGATGAACGCCAAGTGAAGTGTGGCGCTATCACCCGTCGATAATAAACGGCCCGTCCCTCAGCCCGGGGCGGGCCGTGAGAAGGTAGTGCGAACGTTACTCGAACGGCTCTTCGCCCTCGAGCTTGGTGCGATGCATCATCCGGCCGCTGTCGAGGTCGTATTGCTCGGCGCGGTGCATCGCGCCGGTGTTGTCCCAGATCACCAGATCGCCGACGGTCCATTCGTGGCTGTAGGAGAACTCTTCCTGCGTGGCCCATTCACGCAAGCCGTGGATGAGCTGCGCGCCTTCCATCGCCGACTTGCCGAGCACCCGCTGGCTGGTGCAGCCGATGACCAGGCTCTTGCGGCCATCCTGGTGCTTCCACACCAGCGGCAGCTCGTTCTCGCCAACGCTCTGCATGCCCTTGAGCTTCGCCAGGCTGGGCTCCGGATCGTAGTAGAACACCGTCGCCCAGACGCTGTGCACGACGCGCAGGTCCTCGAGCTCGGCCTTGCGCTCGTCCGACAGCGATTCCCATGCGGCATACGTGTTGCAGAACCCGGTGTTGCCGCCCCACGCCGCCTTCTTGTGACACGACAGCAGCGAGGCGAGGATCGGCACGTCGTTCATCGTGCCGTCGATGTGCCAGTAGAGCGAACCCTTCAGGTACTCGGCACTCGTCGGGTTTTCCTTCACGTCGATGGTGATCTTGGAGATCTCCTCGGGGTCGCCCTTGCGCTCAGGCGCGAACGTGCCGAGCGTCTTGGTGAAGGCGACCTGTTCCTCATTGGTGAAATTCACCGAAGGGAACACCAGCACGCCGCGATGCCCCAGCAGTTCGCGGATCTCGCCGCCCAGGACGCCGCTAAGCAGCTCTTCCTTCGAGTTGAGAATTCGCGTGCCGATCAGCGGCTTCACGGTTTCGTGCTTCAGGCGGACTTTATCGGTTACCGACATACTGTTCTCCGTCGACGTTCCCGCAGGAACGAATTTTGCGCGCCGCTAACGACGCCGACGCACAAGGCCAAGCCTGTGCAATAGGCCGGTGACCGTAGCTGAAAATGAACGCGCGGGCCACTCTGCGATTGCAACAATGTGTTGCGCGTCAGCTATCCGAAACTTCCCAGGCTTCGCCGCCGCGGATGATCGTGCGGTGCATCATGCGGCCGCTGAGCGGATCGTACGGCGTGGCGCGGTGGAGCGAGGTGCGGTTGTCCCAGATCACCGTGTCGCCGACCTTCCACTTGTGGGTGTACGTGTACGGCTCGCGGGTCGCGAACTCGCGCAAGCCGTGCAGGATCTTCTGGCTGTCCTTGGGCTCGACCCCGCGAACGTACTGACAGGTATTGCCGAGCACGAGCGACTTCTTGCCCGAACTGTTGGTCACGACGAGCGGGATTTCGGCCTCGCCCTTGGACTGCCAGTCATCGAGTTGCGCCAGCGTTGGCTCGGGCGTGTGGAACAGCGCCGAGTTCCAGAACGAGTGAACCACGCGCAGACCTTCGATCTCGGCCTTTTTCGCCTCTGGCAGGTCGGCATAAGACGTCGCGGTATTGGCGAACTGGGTGTCGCCGCCCTCTGGCGCGAGCACTTTGGCCGAGAGCATGGAGGCCCGGATCGGGTTCCGGTTCATGGTTCCGTCAATATGCCAGTATAGCGAGCCCTTCAGATAATCGGCCACTTCGTGGTTCACTTCCTTGTCGAGCGAAACCTTGAACACAGCGCCCTTCTCGGAGTGGAGTTCGTCGGCGTTCCCCCCCAGCAGATCGGAGAACGCGACCTGCTCTTCATCGGTGAAGGCAATCTCGGGAAACACCAGCACGCCGCGCTCTTCAAGGAGGGCGTTCAGCTCATCCGAGAGCGCACCCGACAGCAGTTCAGCCTTGGTGTTGAGGACGCGCGTGCCGATCTTCGGCTTGAGATTTTCGGCGTTGAGGCGGACTTTATCGGCTACCGACATGAGCTTGCTCTCCTGGTTTCGTTGACCGACCGGTGCGTGAACGCCCCGCCGGCTAATGCTGCGGTTATACCACGCCGCCGTGTCGATAGTGAACTGGAAAACCGTTCAGCATCAGCGAAGCGGCCGATCAGCAGGCCGCCCGGACCGCTTCCATATCCGTCTCGCATTCGGTCACAGTCGCCATCCGCATGGTCGGGCGGTCGAACACGTGGCGTTCGTCCTGAACGATTTCGTCGGGCATCACGGTGGTCTCGAGATAGGTCACCGCGCCGCGCCAGGCAGCCTCGTTGTCAAACCACAATTCGGTCACGACGTCGTAAGGCAATTCAACCGTTTCCCCGGTGTCGGGATTGGCGCGCGGCTCCAGATATCGGCGCACGTAGCGGGACATAGCCGCCGGGGACTTGAGCGCCAGCGGGACGTGGTGGTTCTCGTAATAGTCGCGAAACGCCTCGATCGACATGCCCGGCTTGCGCTTCATGAACAGCAGGATCTTCCAGTATTTCATCGCGAGGATCCTCAGCGCAGCATCCGGCGGCGCAAGCGCACGATCTCGCGGGGGCCGACGCCGAGTTCCTTGGCCATGAACCCCTCGACCGAGCCGTAGTCGCGGCGGAACTGGTCGAATGCCGCGTCGAGGTATGGCCCTTCTACCCCGAGCAAGGGCGCGATGATCTCTGCCGGCAACGTATTCAGCGGCGGGCTAAGGTGCCGCTGCAGCACCGCGGGATCGATCCCGGCATTGCTGAGCAGGAAATCCCGGCGGACCGCGTCATACGGTACGCCAAGCGCAGTCAGCACCAGGGCCGCACCGATCCCCGTGCGGTCCTTGCCGGCCGTGCAATTCAGCACCACTGGGCGATTCGTGTCGAGCAGCCGCGCGAACAGCACGCGGTAGGAGGGCGTCTGCTCCTTGGCCATCGTGCGGTAGGCATGCGTCATCATCGCGCGCACGCCCGGCGCGGAAAGCTTGGAGCGGTCGCCGAAAGCGCTGTTCAGATCGCCTTTCGAGATGCCGTAATCGCGCGCCCAATAGCCCGGACGAGCGCGCAACCAGACGGCATTGGTATCGCGGCTGCGCTCGTCGGTCGTGCGCAAGTCCACAACGGCGGCCGTCCGCAGGCGTTCGAACTGGGCCTGACCCGCAGACGTCAGCCGGCCCAAAGTGCCCGAGCGATAAAGGACGCCGTGCCTTACCATGCGGCCGCTTGCGGTCCGGTAGCCGCCGATGTCGCGAAAGTTCTGCGCGCCGTCGAGGGCAACGAACCGGGCCTGGGCCGGCGCGACGGCGACGGACCGCGGCGCTTCGGCCAGCACTGACGGTCCTGCCGCAAGCATCGCCACGGCAACCGCCGCGCGCATCGCCAATTGCTGTATCACGCCATTATCTCCCGAAACCCCGGCTGGGCGGTTGCCTCGTCGCCGATCCTGCCATCGCGGCCGCGCGGGAGGAACAGGAACAGCAGCGAGCCGACAAAGATCGAGACGGCGATGCCGTACAGGAACGGTCCGAACGTGCCGTAGCGTTGCAGCGATGCGCTGATCAGCAGCGAGCCGACCGCCGAGGACAGGAACGAGGCGCTGAACAGCAGGCTGAGCGTCGTCGCGTAGATCCGGATGGAGAAATAGCGCGCGACCAGGAAGCCCAGCAGGTCGCTTTCCGCGCCCATGCTGAGCCCCGCCAAGCACATCGCGACGACGATGACCGGATAGGCGTCGAGATCGCTGGCAAGCAGCAAGAACCCCAGCGCCGGGAGGATCATCGAGACGAACGCCACCACGGGCGTGCTGAACCGGTCGAGCGCCAGGCCGCAGCCGATCCGCCCGACGATCGTGCTCAACGCATAGATCGAGACGATCCCGGCGGCTTGCTGGGTCGACAGACCATTGTCGATGAGCATCAGGTTCATCTGGGTCGCATGCAACTGGGTCTGGAGCAGGCACAGCAACATGCCGGCCAGGATCAGCCAGAACACCTTGCTGCGCAGGATCAGGCCGAACGCCTCGCTCGCGGGCAGCGCGTCCGGCGCTTCGCCCTGGGCGAGCGGGAGCGGATCCGCGCGGCGCGGGATCAGCAGGATGCCGGCGACGCTGAACACCAGCACGACCGCGCCCAGTAGCAGATAGGACGTGCGCCAGCCGTGCTGGAGGATGCTCAGGTTGAGCAACGGCACCAGAATCATCGCCATCAGCGACGGCGCCGAATTGACGACAGTCAGCGCCAGCCCTTGCGCGCGGTGGAAGCTCTCGGCGACGAGCCGGCTGTAGACCATCGGGCCGGTCATCGAACCGAACGCCAGGACGGCGATGAAGATTGCGACGTAGCTGGCGAAGCCGCCATCCATCCGGCTGTAGGCATAGAAGCACAGCGGCACGAGCACGGTGCCCAGCACCGCCACCTTGCGTACCCCGAACCGGTCGGTGAACCGGCCGATCAGCGGCAGGATCAATAGCGTGCTGAGCGTCGCCAGGCCGACCAGCGCGAACTGCGCCTTGGACCAGCTGAACTCCTTGATGAGATGCGGCGCGAAGGCGCTGTTGGTGTATGCGAACAGCGGGAGGCTGACGGCCGAGCCCATGCTGGCGGCCGCCAAAGGCCGCCATTGCTGGCGAAATTCGCCGAGATAGCCCATGCTTACCCTCTCCTGCCGGCGGTCGTTCGGATCTGCCTTGCGGCATTGTCGAGCAGGGGTCGGGCTTTGTCGAGCGCCCAATCGGCGTCAGCCCTCCGGTCGCTCCCGGTAGAACTCGACCTCTAACCGCACGGGCCCATCGAGTTCGACGTGATGCACCGCCCCGGGCGCGATCTCGCCCGGGTGGTCCGGCGCGCACAACCATCGCCGCAGCGATTGCGCGGCGGTGCGGCTCGGTGCATGGCCGACCAAACGGGTAGTGTGCCAACTGGTAGTGGGAGCATGTCTTGGATCTCGAAATCGCAATCGTCGCGGCCAAGGACGGCAACGTCGCCGGCCTGGTGGACGCCATGAACAATGGCGGCGGGTGCGCCGCGCTCGAAGCTTGCCCTGGCTGCCGCTCGGCCAAGGCCATGCCGGGCGTCGAGAACCCCGAGAGCGTACTGATTCTCGTCGAGTGGGATTCGGTCGAAGCCCACGCCGCCGCCAAGGACAGCGAACACTTCAAGCGCTTTCACCAGATCGCCGGCCCGTTCTTCGGCGGCGGCGGCTCGATGCAGCATTTCCGGGCCGCCTGAGGCCACCCCACACCGTTCCGCGCTGAATTCGCTCGCGCACCCGCCCAGGGAGACATTACATGAAGCTCGACAATTCCATCGCCGCCGTCGTCACGGGTGGAGCCTCCGGCCTGGGCCGGGCCAGCGCCCAGGCGCTCGCCGCCACAGGGGCCAAGGTCGCGATCTTCGACCTCAGCGAAGAAGCCGGCGAGGCGCTCGCGCAGGACCTTGGCGGCGTGTTCTGCAAGGTCGACATCATGGACGAGGACAGCGTGCTGGCCGGGTTCGAAAAGGCCCGCGCCGCGCACGGCCAGGAACGCGTCGTAGTCCACTGCGCGATCGTCGCGGGCGGCGGCAAGACCGTTGGCTTCGACAAGGTCACCGGCGGCTACAAGCGCGCGCCGACCGAAGGCTTCGCCCGCTCGATGGAGGGCATCGCCACCGCCACCTACCGCATTGCCTCGATCGCCGCGCTGGGCATGGCGAACTCCGAACCGGTGAACGACGATGGCGAGCGCGGTACGCTCATCCTGACGTCGTCGGCCGCCTCGCAAGACGGCCAGGTCGGCCAGGTCATGTACGGCAGCGGCAAGGGCGCGGTTAACGCGATGGTCCTGCCGATGGCGCGCGACCTGATGGACCTGGGCATTCGCGTCAACGCGATCCTGCCCGGCACGTTCGCGACCCCGCCGATGCTGCGGGTCAAGGAGCATGCTCCGGAAGTGTATGACAACCTCGGCAAGGCGGTCCCCTTCCCCCGCCGCCTCGGCAACCCTGAGGAGTTCGCCAGCCTCGTTCTGGAAGTCGCCCGCAACACTTACATCAATGGCCAGCTGATCCGCATCGACGGCGCGATCCGCATGCCGCCGAAGTAGGCAGCGAGCCTCCCCGTTCGCGGGGAGGCTACGCCTTGCGCGCGAACCAGATCACGTGCTTCGGCCCCTTGCCGTTGCCGCGCGCGCTGACCTGGACTTCATCGACCACGAATCCGGCGCGGGCGAGCCGCCCGGCGAATGCTTTGTCCGGCCCAGCCGACCACACCGCGAGCACGCCCCCAGGGGTCAGCGCGCGTTTCGCGGCCTGGAGCCCGGAGCGCGAATATATCCGGTCGTTCTCGTCGCGCACCAGCCCGTCAGGGCCGTTGTCGACGTCGAGCAGGATCGCGTCGTAGGCGTTCGTCGCCGACGCGATCGCATCGGCCACGTCGCCGGGGCGCAAGAGCACGCGCGGATCGTCGAGGCAGCCGGCGGTCAGTTCGGCCATCGGCCCGCGCGCCCATTCGACGATCTCGGGCACCAGTTCGGCCACGGTGACGTGCGCCTTGGGGCCAAGGTTCGCGAGCGTCGCGCGCAGCGTGAAGCCCATGCCGTAGCCCCCGATCAGCAGCCGCGCCGCGGGCCGCCGGCCTTCCAGCCGTTCAAGCGCCATCGTCGCCAGCGCTTCTTCGGAACCGCGCATGCGCGTGCTCATCAGCTCGTTGCGCTGAAGCACGATCATGAAATCGCGGCCATGCGCGTAAAGCTCGAGCTTCTCGCCGCCGGGAACCTGCGCGGTCCCCAGCAGCTCTCGCCTGATCATCCGACGAGGAAGCTCATGCGGCCTTCTTCGACCGCTCGACCGCCTCGAGGTTCAGCATTTCGGCCAGCAGGAACGCCAACTCGATCGACTGCGCCGCGTTGAGCCGCGGATCGCAGTGAGTGTGGTAGCGATCGCCCAGCGCCTCGTCGGTGATCGCGACCGCACCGCCGGTGCACTCGGTCACGTCCTGCCCGGTCATCTCGATGTGGATGCCGCCGGCATGCGTGCCCTCAGCGCGGTGAACAGCGAAGAAGCCGCGCACTTCGGCCAGGATCCGCTCGAACGGGCGGGTCTTATAGCCGCTCGCCGACTTGATCACGTTGCCGTGCATCGGGTCGCACGACCACACCACCGGATGGCCCTCGCGCTGCACCGCACGGACGAGCTTGGGCAGGCCGTCCTCGACCTTGTCGTGGCCGAAGCGGCTGATCAGCGTCATGCGCCCCGGCTCGCGCCCAGGGTTCAGGGTGTCGAGCATATGCAGCAGCGCATCGGGCTCCAGGCTCGGTCCGCACTTCATGCCAATCGGGTTGCCGACGCCGCGCAGGAACTCGACGTGTGCCGATCCTTCGAACCGGGTGCGGTCGCCGATCCACAGCATGTGGGCCGAGCAATCGTACCAGTCGCCGGTCAGCGAATCGCGGCGGGTCAGCGCCTCTTCGTACTGCAACAGTAGCGCCTCGTGGCTGGTGTAGAAGCTCGTGCCCTGGAGCTGCGGGACGGTCGAAGGATCGACCCCGCAGGCGGCCATGAAATCGAGCGCCTCGCCGATGCGATCGGCGGTTTCGCCGAACTTCGTCGCCCAGGGGCTGCGGCCGATATGCTCGAGCGTCCATTGGTGGACCTGACGCAAGTTGGCGTAGCCGCCCGTCGCGAACGCCCGGATCAGGTTCAGCGTCGATGCCGACTGGCTGTAGGCGCGCAGCATCCGCTCGGGATCGTTGCGGCGGGTCGCCCCGTCAAATTCGGCGCCGTTGATGATGTCGCCCAGGTAGCTCGGCAGCTCGATGCCGCCCACCGTCTCGGTCGGCGCCGAGCGCGGCTTGGCGAACTGGCCCGCGATGCGGCCGACCTTGATTACCGGCTGCTTGCTGGCGAACGTCAGCACGACCGCCATCTGCAACAGCACGCGGAAGGTGTCGCGGATGTTGTCGGGATGGAACTCGGCGAAGCTTTCGGCGCAGTCACCACCTTGGAGCAGGAACCCGCGGCCTTGCGAGACTTCGGCCAGGTCGGCCTTCAAGGCGCGCGCTTCGCCGGCGAACACGAGTGGCGGGAACTTTGCCAGGGTGCCCTCGACCACGCCAAGCGCTGCGGCGTCTTGGTATGCCGGAAGATGCCGCGCTTCGCGGGTTTTCCAGCCGTCGGGTGTCCAGTTGCTCGCCACTTCAAATGCTCCTTTGCAAGCGGCGGCGCATAGCGCCGACCGCCCCCGAATGCAAAACCGGGATTTTCGATCTCGCTGACCGGCTAGGGCATATAGTGGCGGGGGCCGCGATTATCGACCCGCGGTCTGGCCTCCGGCGCCGGTCGCCAGCGTCTGGCCCTGCGGGATCACCGCAAGCCGCCAGCTTTGGCCCCGCACGAGGTACTTCTGCGCCAGCGCCTGGATGTCGGCCGGAGTGACCTGGGTGTAGTCGGTCAGGATCGAACGGACCGCCCCGAACCGCGTCGGATCCTCGGTTCCGCCCTCCACCTGGTACATGAAGAACGCCGTGCTGGTCGATGCGCGCGTGATCTGCTGGCGCAGCGGCTCCACGACGAGCGCCAGTTCTTCCGCGGTCGGCGGAGACGCGGCGAGATCGGCGGCGATCTGGTCGGCGATGCGATAGAACTCGGGCACGACTTGCGGCTGGAGCTGCGCCAGCGCCATGATCGAGCCACCGCTGTTCACGTCGAGCGGCCAGTCGGTAACGACTTGCGGCGCGTAGCTGGCGCCCAGCTTTTCACGCATCGCGGTGAGCAACCGGTTGGTGAACACGTCGGTCAGCACTTGCAGGCGGCGCGATTCATGCACCCCGGCCATGCCGCCGCCGGTGGGCCACGAAACGAGCGCGGCGGCCTGGTTGGCATCGCCGCGGTGGGTCAAAACGACCGGAGTCAGCGAGGGCACAGCGACCGGCGGGGTAGCCTGTGCGCCGGCGGCAGCGGCCGTTCGCGGGGCCAGCGCGCCGAAGGTCCGCTCCAGTGCGGCGATCCCCTTCTCGCGATTGAAATCACCGAAGATCTGGACCTCGATCGGGCCCTGGGCGAGCAGCGGCGCCCAGATCTGGCGGAAGCCCTCGGGGGTGGCCGCGTCGATTTCCGGCGGGGTCGGGGTATGGAAGCGCGGATCCTTGCCGCGCTGGTAGAACTTGAGGTCGCGGCCGAGCACGCCTTGCGGCGAGGTCGCGAACGTCTCGTACTGCAGCCTGGACGCGGCCTTCGCGCGCTGCAGCGGGTTCGTGTCCCACCGCGGCATCGCGAACTTCGCCGCGAACAAGTACAGCTGATCGTCGAGATCGGCGGCACGGGTATCGGCCGAGAAAGAGAAATCGGCATCGTCGATCTTGAAGTTGAAGCCCATCTTGCGCCCGGTGGTGATCCGGTCGAGCTCTTCCTGGCCGAGCGGACCCATGCCCGAGCCGACGAGCGCCATATCGCCGAGCGAGATGTAAGCCGCGTCCTGCGGCCCGAACGCGCGGAAGCCGGTGCCGAAGCGGACTTTGACCGTAACCCGGCCCGGATCGTCGGGCGTCGGCCAGATCAGCGCCTTCACGCCGTTGCCCAAGTCGAGTTGCTCGATCCCCAGCAAGCCCGTGGCCGTCGCGACCGCCTTGCCCGGCTTGCCGATCGCGGGGAGCTTGGCGAACGATACCGGCGCGACATTGGCGCGGACCTTGGTACCGGCGGCGACCGGGTCGGTCAGCGCCTGGCGCAGCGCGAGGTCGGTGCCCTCCTCGGCCTTGGGCGTCACGTACATCGCCCGGGTGACGGTCCCGGAAAACAGCGTGCGGGTGTGCTGCAACACGGCTTGCGGAGTGTAGAGCGGGATCGCCCGGCGGAAAATGTCGAGCACGACCTCGGGCGAGGCCACGGTCTCGCGGATATCGACCGCCGAGACGATGTCGTCGGCAACCCTGGCACCAGGCAGGAGGGCGCGCTGCTCCACCAGGGATTCGAACGTCACGTTCATCTCGGCGACTTCGCGGGCGATCTCTTCCTTGGTCGGCGGCGTGGCCATGGCGTCGGCGATCACGGTGCGCACGTCGCGCAGCGCGCCGCGCCAGTCATCCGTGATCGGCGTGATCGAGACGAACGTGGCGTCGACCGAGCGACTGACGTCCTGCTGGTTGACTTGGGCGATCAGATAGCTGCCCCCGGCCCGCGCCCGCTGTTCCAGCCGACGATTGATGATCGCTTGCGCCAGCGCATCGACCATGAGGCCCTGATTGTAGACGATCGTGTCCTCGACCGGCCGCCAGGGCCGCAACACGGCGTAGCTGATCCCGCGCGCCATGTCGGGCTCGACCAGCACTTTGGTCTCGCCCACCGGCGTCGCGGTCTTCGCCCCGGCCGGCGGTGCGGGATCACCGAAGCTGGGGGCCGGGGTCGCCTTTCCGGTGGTGGGCCAATCGGCGAAGTACTTGCGGATCAAGCCGGCAAGCTGGGCCGGATCAACATCGCCCGCGACGACGATCACCGCGTTCTCGGGCCGATACCAGCGCGAATGGAACGCGCGGACCGATTCCTGGTTGGCCGCCTCGAGCGTCTTGACCGTGCCGATCGGCGCGTGATCCGCGAGCGGCTGACCGGCGTAGAGCGTCGCGCGGGTCACATCGGCGACGCGCTGACCGGCGCCGCCGCGTTCGCGCATCTCGGCCATCACGATCGGCACTTCGGCGCGCACGTTGGCCTCGCTGAGCGTCGGGGCGGCCATCATCCCCGACAGCAGCTTGACCGATTCGTCGAGCGCGGCGGGGGTGGCGTTCGGCAGGTCGAGCTTGAACACCGTCTGGGTCGGCGTGGTCTCGGCATTGGTATCGGTGCCGAACCCCGCGCCCAGCCGCTGCCAGGTGGGGATCGCCTGCGCCTCGCCCAGGTATTTCGACTGGCGGAACACGAGGTGTTCGAGGAGGTGGGCATAGCCGCTCTCCTCGGGCTTCTCGAACAGCGAGCCGACATCCATGCGGATGCGGATCGAGACCTGGCCGGGCGGCACGCCGTTCTTGCGAACGGCATAGCGCAGCCCGTTGGGCAACTCGCCGAACAGCCATTCGGGATCGTGCGGCACGTCGCTGCCGCGATAGAGCCACGGCGTCGTCGCCGAAGGCTGCGCGGTGGCGCTCGCGGGGGACTGCAACGCAGCCCTGGCCGCCGGAGGAGCCGCAGGGGCTACCGTCGCTACGGCGAGCGACAGCAGCGAAGCGAAAGTGGCGACAGGACGAGACGCGCGTGAAATCAGATGCATCGGCAAAGTATAGGGAGCGGAACCCTGAAGGACCAGTGAATAGCTGACGGGCCGTCCGCTCCCATCCGGCTCAAGCGCCGCGCGTTACCGGGATCAACGCGCCGGTGATCGCCCCGGCGGCGGGCGAGGCCAGGAAGCGGATGACCTCGGCGATGGCTTCCGGCTTGACCCACTGCGAGACGTCCGCGTCGGGCATGTCGGCTCGGTTGGTCGGCGTATCGATGATGCTGGGAAGGACCGCGTTGACGGTCACCCCTTGCCCGGAGAGTTCCTCGGCCAGCGCCTCGGTCAGACGGTGGACCCCGGACTTCGACGCCGCATAAGCGCCCATGCCCGTCCCCGCCTTGATCGCCGCACCCGCGCCGATATTGACGATCCTGGCTTCGTGAGCGGCGATCAGGTGCGGCAAGGCCAGCTTGGTGATCGTCGCATTGCTGGTCAGGTTCATCGCCTGCATCCGCGCCCAGGAATCGATGGAGCCGCCTTCGAGCGTCTCCCAGGTGAAGCCGCCCGCGACATTGACGAGCACGTCGATCCCGCCGTGCGCCGCGACGACCTGGTCCAGCGCCGCCTGCGTCGCGACCGCATCGGTCAGGTCCACGCCGCCGATGTCGAGCGCGCCCGCGATCGGCG
>JBDSOM010000146.1:0-10608 GCA_039914785.1 Novosphingobium sp. | reverse complement strand
GTGGTTTCGACATTCGCGGCGTCGGACCGCGCGTGCTGCGCAAATACTACACGGACGTCGATGGCGATGGCACCATCGGTCCCAACGAGTTCTCGCCTGATCGCAATTCCTGGACAGATGACGCGCTGGGCGGCCGGATGTACTATCTGGCGCGCGCTGAACTCGAAATCCCGCTGGGGGCGGGCGCGCGAGAATTGGGGATCAGGCCATCGATCTTCGTGGATGCCGGCGCGGTCTTCGGTCTTCGTGCGCCAGTGACGCTCGATACCGGACCGGGTGGGCAATTCGTCGCGCAGCGCGATTCGTCGGGCGTGCCGCTCTATAACGTGACCTGCAATGGTGCGACGACGACCGTTCCCGGTGCCTCGACGCCGTCGCTGCCCGCGACGTGCACGGCGATGGGTGACGTGGTTACCCCATTGGGGACGAGCTATGCTTTCCGGGAAACCTTCGGTGGCAACTCGGCTCGTCCACGTGTTTCGATCGGTATCGGGTTCAACTGGAACTCCCCGATGGGCCCGTTCCGCATCGACTTCGCCAAGGCGTTGCTGCGGGACAAGGAATTCGACGATACCAAGAGCTTCACTTTCAACGTGGGAACACAATTCTGATGAACACCACCAAGCTTAGCGCTGCCCTCCTGGGCGGCATCATGGCCCTCACGATGGCGCAGGCGTCGTTCGCGCAGGCCGCCGCCACCGCTGCTTCCGCCCCGGTCGTGCCTGGCCTCGCCGTGGCCGACTTCGAAGCGGTCCTGAACAACACCGACGCCAACCGTGCGGCCGCCACGCAGCGCCAGACGACGTACAAGGCGCAGATCGATGCCTACGAAGCGCGCCGCACTGCGCTCGCTGCCCAGTTGCAGCCGATGGCGACTAAGCTCGAGAACGACGCCAAGGCGTCCAATCCCAACCAGGCTGCATTGCAGCAGCAGGCGAATACCTTGCGCCAGCTGCAGGAAGCCGGCCAGAACGAGCTGAACACCATGGCGCAGCCGATCGCCTATTCGCAGGCGTACGTCGCCGAGCAGATCGAAACCAAGCTCGACCAGGCCGTGAAGGCCGCGATGGCCAAGAAGCGCGTCTCGCTCGTTCTGACGCCGCAGGCGGTTATGGCGGTCAACAACAACGCCTATAACCTCAACCCGGACATCCTGACCGAGCTGAACCGGCTGATCCCGACCGCGCAAGTCGTGCCGCCCGCCGGCTGGGAGCCGCGCCAGATCCGTGAAGCCAAGGCTCAGCAGGCCCAGGCCGCTGGCGGCGCTGCCGCCCCGGCCCGTCCGGCCGGCCCGCAGCCCAGCGGCCGCTGATCCGCAACCGGCATTACGATGAGTGATGAACAGACGGCAGCCGCCGGGGTCACAGCCTATGATACGGCGAAGATCCTGGCGGTTCTGCCACACCGTTATCCGCTGCTGCTGGTCGATCGCGTGGTTTCGCTCGAGATCGGCGAGCAGATCCATGCGGTAAAGGCGGTCAGCTTCAACGAGCAGTTCTTCCAGGGCCATTTCCCCGGCCGCCCGATCATGCCCGGCGTCCTCCAGATCGAGGCGCTGGCGCAAGCGGCCGCGATCCTGGCGATCGAGACGCTGGAACTCGCCGGATCGGGTAAGCTCGTCTATTTCATGGCGATCGAAAACGCGAAGTTCCGGGCTCCGGTGGAACCCGGCCACTTGCTCGATCTCACCGTGGGCTTCGTCCAGAAGCGCGCGCGGGTCTGCAAGTTCTGGGGCAAGGCCTCGATCGAGGGCAAGGTCACCTGCGAGGTCAACTTCACCGCGATGATTGCGGACCCGCCCGCGGAAGCTTGATTTGCAAGCACGTCGCGGCTAAGGGCCGCGCTTCCTTTTCAGGCCGGTCGGAACCGGTCGCTAGCGAAAGACCGAGACGATGAAGCCCGATATCCATCCCGACTACCACATGATCAAGGTGCAGATGACCGACGGCACCGTGTTCGAGACGCGCTCCACCTGGGGCAAGGAAGGCGATACGCTGGCGCTCGACATCGATCCCACCTCGCACCCGGCCTGGACCGGCGGCAAGGCGTTGCTGCAGGATGGCGGCCGCGTTGCCCAGTTCAACAAGCGGTTCGGCGGGCTCACCCTCAAGAAGGGCTGACCCTCACGCACACGACAAGCGAAAGGGCGGCCAATGTGCCGCCCTTTCTGTTTGTCGGGCTCGCGCGTGCATCAGGCGGCGAGGCGCGTGGTCTCGCCAAGTGCGGCTTCCAATGCCGCGACCCGCTGCTCCGGCCCGACAGCGATGCCATCGGCGACGATGAATTCGGGTTCGACCCCGATAAAGCCCAGCACCGCGCGCAAATAGCTTTCGAGATGTTCGAGGGCACCCGCCGGCGATCCCGCGTCGTAGAACCCGCCGCGGGCCAGGGCGACAATGACGCGCTTGTTCTTGATCAGGCCTTCCGGGCCCTCGGCGGTGTAGCGAAAGGTTGTTCCGGCGATCATGATCCGGTCGATCCAGGCCTTGAGTTGGCTCGGCACCGAGAAATTGTACATCGGTGCGCCGATCACCACCGTGTCTGCAGCAAGGAATTCGTCGAGCACCGCGCGGTCGGCCATTCCGGCCAAGGTCAGGTGTTCCAGCGGGTCGGCGGCGAGATCGCGGCGGACGATCGTCGCGCGTGGCGTGCTCGCCGCGATCCGGCCGACGATGGCGTTAGTCAGTTGGCGCGATACGCTCGCCTCGCCGGTGATGCTGCTGTCGATCTGCAAGATGGTCACGATTGCCTCCTAGGTATTGATTTGTTACTGAGGCACCTTAGATAACTCTCGTCCAAACCGCCGCAAGAAGGCACTTGTCTGTGCGATAGGCACACGCCCGTTCGCCAGTATCACCGAGGTAACCGAGCCATGGCCCACGATCCCGCCAGTCCCGCCTGCCGCAGCGTGAACCACGTGCTGCAACGCATCGGCGACAAATGGAGTGTCCTGATCGTCCAAACGCTCGAGGCAGGTCCCAGGCGCTTTAACGAGCTGCGCCGGGACATCCCGACGATCTCCCAGCGGATGCTGACTCTGTCGTTGCGCGGGCTGGAGCGGGATGGGTTGGTCAGCCGCAAAGTCACGCCGTCTATCCCGCCGCGGGTCGATTACGAACTGACTGCGCTCGGCCATTCGCTGCGCGGCCCGGTCACCGCCCTGGCGACTTGGGCGGTCGACAACATGGCGGAAATCCACTCCGCGCAGGGCCGTTACGACTGGGCGTTGGAAGATTCCGCCGCGGCCTGAGGCGATTTTTGCTTCCCAAGTCCCATGTCCTGTGCAAAGGCGCGCCCCGTCTGGCGGATGCCGCCGACGTGAACGTGGCGACCGTAGCTCAGTTGGTTAGAGCGCCGGTTTGTGGTACCGGAGGTCGTGGGTTCGAGACCCATCGGTCGCCCCATTCACTCTTATTTCGATGGGCCAATCGAGTCCCAATCGAGCGCGTTGTTACAGTCTGAGACTTGCCCCTCGGGCTCTCGCCTGCCAAAGCGTCGCCTCCATGCACGGCTTCGCCAATCCCGCCCGATTTCTGCGCATTGCGCGCTGGCTGATGCCATTGTTGCTCCTCGCCGGCATCGCCTTGACGCTCGCATCGTTGGCTTGGGGCCTGCTGCGCGCTCCGGCGGAAAGCCTGCAAGGCGAAAGCGTTCGCATACTGTTCATCCATGTCCCCGCGGCCTGGCTCGGCATGGCCGGCTGGTCGGGGATCGCCATCGCGAGCCTGGTCGAACTGGTCTGGCGCCATCCCCTCGCCGGGATCGCCGCTCGGGCCTGTGCGCTGCCGGGGGCAGTCTATTCGGCGATCTGCCTCGTCACCGGCTCGCTGTGGGGCAAGTTCGCCTGGGGCACGTGGTGGGTGTGGGATGGGCGGCTGACCAGCATGTTGGTGCTGCTGTTTCTTTATCTCGGCTACCTGGCGCTGGCGGAGGCGAGTGAAAATGCCGGACAATCGCGCGTCGCTGCGATTTTCGGATTGGTCGGCGCGGTGAACATCCCGATCATCCACTATTCGGTGCTGTGGTGGAACAGCTTGCACCAGGCCCCCAGCATCACCGCTGGCGGTTCGGCCATGGCGCCCGAGTTCCTCTATCCGCTGCTGGTCGCGACGCTCGGGTTCTCGCTGATTTTCGGCGGGGTGGTGCTGACGCGGATGCGGACCATCCTGGCCGACGCCCAGGCCGAGGCGCGGCTTCGGCGCAAGGCGCTAGCCGGCTGATGCGCGAAACCCTCGATCCCTGGACGTTCGTCGCCGTCGCCTACGTGATCGGCTTTGCCGGCACCGCGGTGATGATCGGCTGGACCTGGCTGGCCATGCGCGCCGCCGAAGCCCGCCGCGACAAGAGCCGGGAACGCTAGGATGGCGATCAAAGCCAAACACCAGCGCCTGGTGCTGGTCCTCATCGCGCTGGTCGCGCTGATCGGCGCGGGGCTGCTCGCGGCCTGGGCGCTGCGCAACCAGGCGAGCTATTTTTACCTGCCCAGCGACATCGTCGCCAAGCCGCCCGCGCCCGACCGCGGCGTGCGTCTCGGCGGGATGGTCGAGCGCGGTTCGCTCAAGACCGAGGCGGACGGCGTAACCGTCATGTTCGTCGTCGGCGACGGCAAGATGCGCGTGCCGGTCCGCTTCACGGGGATCACCCCCTCGTTGTTCGTAGAAGGCTCGGGGGTCGTCGCAGAGGGCAAGATGGGCGCCGATGGTACGTTCCTGGCCGACAACCTTCTGGCCAAGCACGACGAGCGCTATGTCCCGCGCGAGATGAAGGACATGACCGAGGCGCAGGCCCGTGAAACCGTTAAAGAGACGAAATGATTGCTGAATTAGGCCTCGCCGCGCTCTGGCTGGCGGCCGCGCTCGCGGCATTGCAACTGCTGGCCGGCAGTTTGGCGCTGACCCCGGGCGGGGCGGGGCTGGCGAATGTCGTCCGGCCCGCCGCGATGATCCAGGGCGTGCTTGCCGCGCTCGCCTTCCTCGCGCTGGTGGTCGTGTTCTGCCAGACCGATTTGTCGGTGAAACTGGTCGCGATGAATTCGCATTCGGCCAAGCCGTTGATATACAAGTTCGCAGGAACCTGGGGCAATCACGAAGGCTCGATGCTGCTGTGGGTCACCGTCATGGGGCTCGCCGGCAGTGTCGTCGCGCTCGTCGAACGGCGTTTGCCCGAGCGGACGATGTTGGCGACGCTGGCCGGCCAGGCTTTCGTCAGCCTGGGGTTCTACGCCTTCCTGCTCATCTCCTCGAATCCGTTCGAACGCCTGTCACCCGCGCCCGCAGAGGGGCAGGGGCTGAATCCGCTGCTGCAGGACCTTGGCCTCGCGTTCCATCCGCCGACGCTTTACATCGGTTACGTCGGACTTTCGGTCGCCTTCAGCTTTGCGATCGGCGCGCTCGTCACGCGCGAGGTCGGCCCCGCCTTCGCCCGTGCGATGCGGCCGTGGGTGCTGGGCGCGTGGATCTTCCTGACCCTCGGCATCACCGCGGGTTCCTACTGGGCTTACTACGAGCTTGGCTGGGGTGGCTGGTGGTTCTGGGACCCGGTCGAGAACGCCTCGCTGATGCCGTGGCTGGCGGCGACCGCCTTGCTGCATTCCTGTGGCGTGCTCGCCGCGCGTGACGCGCTGCGCGCCTGGACGATCATGCTCGGCGTCGTCGCCTTTTCGATGTCGATGGTCGGCACGTTCCTCGTCCGCTCAGGCATCCTCACCAGCGTGCATGCCTTCGCCGTAGATCCGGAGCGCGGCAGCTTCATCCTGGCGCTGCTGGCGATCTATATCGGCGGCGCGCTCGCCCTGTTCGCGATCCGCGCCGGCACGGTCTCGGAAGGTGAACGCTTTTCGTGGACCAGCCGGGAAGCGGCGCTGGTGTTCAACAACGTTATGCTGACCAGCATCCTAGGCATCGTCCTGCTCGGCACGCTGTATCCGCTGCTGACCGAAGCGTTCGGGGAGAAGGTCTCCGTAGGGCCGCCGTACTTCAATCCGGTGGGCGCGATCTTCGCGGTGCCGATGCTCATCGTGCTCGCGGTCGGCCCGCTGCTGCGCTGGCGGCGGGACAGCTTGTCGCGCGTCAACAAGAGCCTGATCCTGCCTGCGGTGCTCGCCGTTGGCACCGCGATCGGCCTGGCCCTGGCGAGCGGAGTCGCGATCCTGCCGCTGCTCGGCATTGCACTGGCCGCCGGACTCGCCGTGGCCAGCTTACTGCCGCTGCGCGGACGCGGCCTGAAACGCACGCCGTTGCCGATATGGGGCATGGTCCTGGCGCACTTCGGCGTGGCCGTCGCGCTATTCGGGATGGGCAGCGAGAGCGCCTTCAGCGTCGAGCGACTTGTCGCGGCGCGTGAAGGAGAAGTGGTTATCGTGGGCCCGTGGCGGATCAAGCTGGCGGGCGTCGATCCGGTCGCCGGGCCGAACTGGACCGCGCTCGAGGCGACGATGGAGGCCAGCTACCGCGGCGGCGCGCCGACGCTGATCCATCCGCAGGCGCGCAGTTTCTGGACGCCGGTGCAGCAGACCAGCGAATCTGCGCTGCTGACGCGCTGGAACGGGCAGCTTTACGCGGTTCTCGGTGAAGAAGCGCCCGATGCTTCCGGGCCCGGTCGGTGGCAGCTACGGCTGTGGTGGAAGCCGTTTGTACCATTCATCTGGTTGGGCGGCATCCTGATCGGGCTGGGCGGGGTGCTCGCGTTGCTCGGCCGGGTCCTCAGCGACGTGCGCCGCGTCATCGCCCGCGACAAGATCGCCTTTCGCCGGACGAGGCAAGGCCGATGAGCGCCGCGCGTAAGACCGCCATGCCCAAGACTGCCAAGTGGGCGCTATGGCTGCCCCTCGGATTGTTCGCCGCCTTCGTGGTGCTCGTCATGGTCGGGCTGCTGCGGCCCGCCGACCGCGAGGTCGCGAGCGGGATGGTGGGCAAACCGCTACCCCCGTTTGCGCTGCCGGCGGCAGTCGCTGACCGGCCTGGCCTGGCCAGCACCGACCTCGCTTCTGGCAAGCCGCGGCTGCTCAACGTGTTCGCTTCGTGGTGCATCCCTTGCGCGGTCGAAGCGCCGCAGCTGGCGCAGCTCAAGGCTGCCGGGGTCGAGATCCACGGCATCGCCATCCGCGATCGCAGCGAAGACGTGGCCGCGTTCTTGGAGCGTAACGGCAACCCGTTTGCGCGAATCGGCAAGGACGATGTCAGCGCGGTGCAGTTGGCCCTGGGCTCGTCGGGCGTGCCGGAGACGTTCGTCGTCGATGGCAAGGGCATCATCCGCTACCAGCACATCGGTGATATCCGGGCCGAGCAGGTGCCGGTGATCCTTGCGAAGCTCAAGGAGGCGGGGCAGTGAGCCTGGTTCGCGCGCTCACCGTGCTGATCCTTGTGCTGCTCGCGGTTCCGGCCGCCGCGCAGGATTCGCTTCCCCCCGCGCCTTATGCCTACCGCCAGCTCGATGATCCCAAGCTCGAGGCCAAGGCCCAGGCGCTGATGATCACGCTGCGCTGCGTGCGCTGCCAGAGCCAGTCGATCGCGGATTCCGATGCGGCGATCGCCGGGGATATGCGCAACCAGGTCCGCTTGCGGATCGCGGCGGGCGAGGATCCCGAAGCGATCCGCTCGTGGCTCATCGAGCGGTATGGCGAATACGTTTCCTATGCGCCGCGGATGAGCCGGCTGACTTGGCCGTTGTTCGCCGCGCCTGCTCTGCTGCTGTTGCTGGCGATGCTCCTGCTGCGCAAGCGCTTCACCGGGAGGACCGCCAATTGACCTGGGTCGTCGTTATCCTCGGAGCGCTCGCTGCGTTCCTGGCGACAAGCTGGCTGGTGAAAAAGCCGCGCTCGGGCCGTGCGGTGATCGGTGCGGCGCTGCTCCTGGGCATTGCGGGTTACGCAGCGCAGAGCCATCCCTCGCTCTCGGGATCGCCAACCACCGCGCGCGAAACCGTCACGGGTAGCTCCGCAGCCGTCGCGGCGCGGCAGAAGCTTGGGAGAAATCCGTCAGGTGCCGACAAATGGCTGGTGATCGCCGACGGGATGGCCCGCAACGGCCAGTTCGCCGACGCGGCAACCGTATTGCGGGGATCGGTCCAGAAGGATCCGAACAACGGGGACGCCTGGCTGGCGATGGCGAACGCACTGGTCAGCCACGCCGACCAGCGGCTGTCCCCGGCCGCGATTCTCGCCTTCCGCCGGGCCGAAGCCGCCGCCCCCGGCAATCCAGGGCCGCCGTATTTCTTTGGTCTGGCGCTGGCCCAATCGGGTCGCCTCGACGAGGCTCGCACGACGTGGGGTGCCCTGCTGGCCCGTTCTCCCGCCGCCGCACCCTGGCGCGCCGATCTCACGCTGCGCCTGCAGGAACTCGACCAGATCATCGCCGAGCGGGCTGCGCGGCCAGGCCAGGCGCGCTGACGGCCAAACCCCTGTTAAAAGGGCTGGTTGCGGCCCCCTTACCATGCTGCTAAGCGCCGGCTTTCAAGCCGCCTCAATCCGCGGTCACACGGTTTCGTGAGGGACTGGCGCAGCGATGTCCAATTCGGGTGAAGTAAGCGCCGTCGGAGATTCCGCCGGGGAAATTCCGACACCCGCCGCAGTGGTGGCGAGTACGCACGGCCACCATCAAGGCGGCTTGGCCAAGCTGGCCGTCGGCGCGATCGGCGTCGTGTTCGGCGACATCGGCACCAGCCCGCTTTACGCCATGCGCGACACTTTCGCCGGGCACCACAAGCTGCCGCTCGACGAACTCCACGTTTACGGCATCGTCAGCCTGATGTTCTGGTCGATGATGGTTATCGTGACGCTCAAGTACGTCACCGTGATCATGCGTGCCGACAACAAGGGCGAAGGTGGCAGCCTGGCCCTGCTGGCGCTGATCAACCAGAACGTGTCGGGCCGAAAATGGTCGTCGGGCATCGTCCTGCTGGGCGTCTTCGCAACCGCGCTGTTCTACGGCGACAGCATGATTACTCCCGCAGTTTCGGTCATGGGCGCGATCGAGGGCCTTGCGGTTTACGAGCCCGGCCTTGGCCGCCTGGTCGTGCCGCTGGTGGTGGCGATCCTGATCGGACTGTTTTTCATCCAGAGCCGGGGCACTGCGCGGGTGGCCACCTGGTTCGGCCCGATCATGCTGCTGTACTTCGGCGTGATCTCGGTCCTGGGCGTGATCAGCATCGCGGCGATGCCCGAGGTGATCTACGCGCTCAGCCCGCATCATGCCGCCACCATGTTCATCCAGGATCCGTTCCGCGGGTTCCTGGCGATGGGCTCGGCCGTGCTGGCAGTGACGGGTGCCGAGGCGCTTTATGCCGACATGGGCCACTTCGGCCGGCCGCCGATCCGCCTGTCGTGGCTGACGTTCGTGCTGCCCGCACTGGTGCTCAACTACCTGGGCCAGGCGTCGCTGCTGCTCCGGCAGCCCGATGCGATCCAGAGCCCGTTCTATCTGCTCGCCCCGGAGTGGTTCCAGTGGCCGCTGCTGGTTATCGCTAGCATGGCCGCGGTGATCGCTTCCCAGGCGGTGATCTCGGGCGCGTTCTCGGTCACCCAGCAGGCGATCCAGCTTGGCTTCATGCCGCGCATGACGATCAAGCATACCAGCGAGACCGCCGCGGGGCAGATCTACATCCCGGTGATCAACTGGGGGCTGATGATCGCGGTTATCCTGCTGGTGCTAGTCTTCCGCCATTCGTCGAACCTGACCGCCGCCTACGGTATCGCGGTGACCGGGGCGATGCTGATCGACACGTTCTTGCTCACGGTAGTGCTGTTCCATCTGTGGAAGTGGAACCGCTTGCTGGCGATCCCGTTGCTGGCGCTGTTTTTCATTCTCGACGCGGCTTACCTCGGCGCGAACATAACCAAGATTCCGGACGGCGGCTGGGTGCCGCTGATGATGGGCCTGGCGATCTTCACGTTGCTGACCACGTGGTCGCGCGGGCGCGCGCTGATGCGGCAGAACATGGCAGAGGGGACCATCCCCATGGAAGTTTTCGCCAAGAGCGCCCATTCCAGCGCGGCGCGAGTGCCTGGCACCGCCGTGTTCATGACGGCGGCCAGCGTCGGCGTGCCCTCGGCGTTGCTCCACAACATCAAGCACAACAAGGTGTTGCACGAGCGTGTCGTGATCCTGACCGTGGCGATTCAAGACGTGCCTTATGTCGAGGCTGAAGAGCGCTACACGGTCAAGGACATGGGCAAAGGCTTCTACCGGATGACCTTGCGCTACGGTTTCCTTGAGGAAACCGACATTCCCGCCGCGCTCAAGCTCGTAACGATGTGCGGCGAGCCGTTCGAAATGATGAAGACCAGCTTCTTCCTCTCGCGCCAGACCCTGATCGCCTCGGCCAAGCCCGGCATGGCGCTGTGGCGGGAAAAGCTGTTTGCGTGGATGCTGCGCAATGCGGCCAGCGCGATGGAGTTCTTCCGCCTGCCCACCAACCGCGTGGTCGAGTTGGGTAGCCAGGTCGAGATCTGAGGCCTCCGGTCTCCCTGGGACGGGGAGGGCGACCATCCGCAAGATGGTGGTGGGGGCTATCGGTTACGCGCCGCCCTGTAACGCAGAACTCCCTCCGTCGCGCCCTTCGCTCCCCGTTCCAAGGGGCTTTTTTCAGCAGTTTTAGCTCCTCCTCCGCGAG
>JBDSOM010000111.1:0-6323 GCA_039914785.1 Novosphingobium sp. | reverse complement strand
GAAGGACACGGACGCAGGTCATCATCGAAGTCACCTGAACAAAAAAAGCGCAAGCGGAATGAACGTTCATTCCGCTTGCGCTTTTTTTGTTCAGGTGACTTCGATGATGACCTGCGTCCGTGTCCTTCCGTTAGTCGTCGTGGCGTTGCTGGCTGCCTGCGCCAAGGAAACCCCGCCTGCCCAACCGGTGCGCAAGGTTGGCGTAGTCACCTTGCAAGAGCAGTCTGTAACGCTCACCGCTGAGCTTCCCGGGCGCCTGACCGCGTTCGAAACCTCTGAAGTTCGACCACAAATCAATGGTATCATACGTCGCCGCCTGTTTACGGAAGGGGCCATGGTTCGCGCCGGGCAGGTGCTTTACGAGATCGAAGATGCCGCCTACCGCGCGGCACTGGGCACCGCGCAAGGCAATCTCGGGCGTGCGCAGGCAACGATCACCTCGACCCGTCTCCAGGCCGAGCGCTATCGCAGCCTGGTCGGGATCAACGCTGTCAGTCGACAGGAAGCAGACAATGCCGAGGCCGCTGCCCGTCAAGCTCGGGCCGATGTTGCGGCGCAGCAATCCATGGTCGAGGCGGCCCGGGTCAACCAGGGCTTCACCCGCATCCGGGCGCCGATCTCGGGACGTATCGGGCGCTCCCGCTTCACGCCTGGCGCGCTGGTTCAGGCTGGCCAGGCGGAAGCCCTGGCAACCATCCTGCGCAGCGATCAGGTCTATGTGGACGTTACCCAGTCGGCCGCGCAAATCATCGACCTGAAGACCGCGATGGCCAGTGGCGGGCTCAGCCGGGGCGGGCAGGAAAGCCTCCGCGTGAAGCTTATCCTGCCCAATGGTGCGCTGTACCCCGTCGAAGGGCGCTTGCAGTTCACCGAGATTGCAGTCGATCCACAAACCGGCAGCGTCACCCTGCGTGCGACTTTCCCCAATCAGGATGGTTTCCTGCTGCCGGGCATGTTCGTCCGCGCGCAGATCGTAGAGGGGGTGCGGCAACGAGCGATCCTCGCGCCGCAGCAGGGCATCACCCGCGACCCGCGGGGCCGTGCCACCGCGCTTGTCGTCGGGCCGGGCAACAAGGTCGAGCAACGCAAGGTAACGGCGGAACGGCCGGTCGGCGACAAATGGGTGATCACCAGCGGCCTCGAGCCGGGCGATCGGCTGATCGTCGAAGGGTTGATCGGCCTCACCCCAGGTACGCCGGTGACACCGTCCGCCCCACAGCAGGTAACCGCAGCCGCCACCGTGAAGGGGCGCTGACTCCATGTCACGCTTCTTCATCGACCGGCCGATCTTCGCCTGGGTTCTCGCCGGAATCGTAATGTTGGCGGGCCTGCTGGCGCTGCGGATCCTGCCAATCGCCCAGTTTCCCGCGATTGCCGCGCCCGCGGTCGTCATCAGTTCGCTCTATTCCGGCGCCGATGCCGAGACGGTGGAGAAGACCACCACCCAGGTCATCGAGCAGCAGATGAAGGGTGTCGACAATCTGCGCTATTTCGCGTCCACCAGCGACGCGGCGGGCAACATCCAGATCACCCTGACTTTCGAACAAGGCACTGACCCCGACGTTGCGCAAGTCCAGGTGCAGAACAAGCTGGCGCAGGCCACGCCGCTGCTACCCCAGGAAGTCCAGCGCAGCGGCTTGCGCGTCGCCAAGGCCACCGCTGACTTTCTCATGGTCGTCGCGCTTTATTCGGATGACGGCTCGCACGATCAGGTCGACCTCGGCGATCTTGCCGCGTCGAGCCTGATGGACCCGATTAGCCGGGTCAAAGGCGTCGGCGACGCGCAGATCATGGGCGCGCCATATGCAATGCGGATTTGGCTGGATCCTTACAAGATGGCCAATCTGCGCATCGCCGTGCCGGATGTCATGGCCGCACTACAGGCGCAGAACGCGCAAGTTTCGGCGGGCCAGGTCGGCAGCTTGCCGGCGATCAAGGGCCAGGCACTGAACGCCACGGTCACCGCACAGTCGCGGCTGCGGACGCCCGAACAGTTCAAGGCCATCGTGTTGCGCGCAGGCGAAGACGGCGCGATCGTGCGCCTGGCCGATGTCGCGCGGGTCGAACTGGGCGCCGACAACTACAGCTTTTTCGCGCGGTTCAACGGCAAGGAAGCGGTCGGCCTCGGCATCAAGCTCGCCCCCGGGGCGAACGCGCTTGATGCCGTAGCGGCGGTAAAGGCGGAAGTCGCGACGCTGGCCAAGCAGTTTCCGGCGGATATCAAGGTCGATTATCCGGTCGACAATTCCACTTTCGTGCGCTTGTCGGTCGAACAGGTGGTGCAAACCCTGATCGAAGCCATCATCCTGGTGTTCATCGTGATGTTCCTGTTCCTGCAGAGCTGGCGCGCCACGTTGATCCCGACGATCGCGGTGCCGGTGGTGCTCCTTGGCACTTTCGCGATCCTGCTGGCGGCCGGCTTCACCATCAACACGTTGACTTTGTTCGGCATGGTGCTGGCGATCGGCCTGTTGGTCGATGATGCCATCGTGGTTGTCGAAAACGTCGAGCGGCTGATCCAGGACGAGGGTCTCAGTCCCAGGGAGGCCACGCGCAAGTCGATGGACGAGATCAGCGGCGCGCTGGTCGGGATCGGCTTGGTGCTGTCCGCGGTGTTCCTGCCAATGGCCTTTTTCGGCGGGTCCACGGGGGTGATCTTCAGGCAGTTCTCGATCACCATCGTGTCGGCGATGGTCCTCTCGGTGTTGGTCGCGCTGATCCTCACCCCGGCGCTCTGCGCGACGCTGCTCAAGCCGTCGAAGCATGATCATGGTGAGCGGGGCGGCTTTTTCGGCTGGTTCAACAAAACGTTCGATCGCGGAATTAATAGCTACTCCAATGGTCTGCGGCGTGTTGAGCGACGTTGGGTTCGCTCGCTCCTGGCCTATGCCCTGATCGTGGCGGGTATGGTGTTCCTGTTCATGCGCCTGCCCGGCGGCTTTCTGCCCGACGAAGATCAGGGTGTCCTGTTCACCCAGGTCGTCCTGCCGCCTGGTTCGACAATGGAGGAGACCGAGCGGACGGTTGATCAGGTGCGCAAGTATTATTCGCAGACTGAACGCGCGAACGTGGAATCGACGTTCTCGGTAAGCGGCTTTGGCTTCATGGGCCAGAGCCAGAACGTCGCGATCATCTTTATCAAGTTGCGGCCGTGGGATGAGCGCAAGGGTGCGGACAACGGCGCGTCCGGTGTCGCCATGCGCGCCAACGCGCATTTCCCGGCGCTGGGAGTGGGCCAGGTAATCGCCTTCGCGCCGCCTGCGGTGTCCGAGCTTGGTACCGCCAACGGATTCGACTTTCAGCTCAAGGACACGGGCAACCTTGGGCACGACCGCCTGATCGAAGCGCGTAACGAGCTGTTGACGATGGCTGCCGCCGACGAGCGACTGGCCCAGGTCCGCCCCAACGGGATCGAGGACAATCCTCAAGTTAAACTCAAAGTGGATCCGGACACCGCTGCTACGCTCGGGCTGGCCCAGGCGGACATCAACACGACGGTCGCGGTCGCCTTCGGCGGCAGCTACATCAACGACTTCATCGACCGCGGCCGGGTGAAACGTGTTTACGTGCAGGCCGACGCTCCGTTTCGCACGACGCCCGAGATGCTGGGTAACTTCTTCGTGCGCGGTGCGGCCGGAACGATGACGCCGTTCTCGTCCTTCGCCACGACCGAATGGACATATGGCCCGGCTCGCCTCGAACGATATAACGGCGTGTCCTCGGTGCAGATCGCGGGCGCCCCGGCTCCCGGCCTCAGCACCGGCACGGCGATGGCCGCGATGGAGGAACTCGCCGGCAAGCTGCCACCTGGCTTCACTTTCGAATGGACCGGCATCTCCTATGAGGAGAATTCTGCGGGCGGTCAGGCGCCGGCGCTTTATGCGCTATCGTTGCTGATCGTCTTCCTGTGCCTCGCCGCGCTCTACAAGTTGGTCGGTGCCGATCGCGGTTTTGCTTGTCGTGCCCCTCGGCGTGGTGGGCGCGGTCCTTGCGGCCACGGTGGTCGGGCTCGGCAATGACATCTACCTGCAGGTCGGCCTGATCACGACGATCGGCGTCTCGGCCAAGAACGCGATCCTCATCGTCGAATTCGCCGAGGAGAAGATGCGCGCGGGCTTGCCGGCGGCGGAGGCTGCGCTCGAGGCTGCGAAGCTGCGACTGCGGCCGATCGTGATGACCTCGCTGGCCTTCGTCTTCGGCGTGCTGCCGCTGGCGCTGTCCTCCGGCGCGGGCGCGGGCGGGCAGAACGCGATCGGCTGGGCCGTTGTCGGCGGCATGCTGTCGGCGACGGTGCTGGCGATCTTCTTCGTGCCGCTGTTCTTCTTCGTGGTGAAGCGGTTGTTCCGTCAGGATGGCGCGCATTCGGTGCCGGCCGACGCCCCGACCGGCGACGTCCCCGATAACGACCCCGCTGACGTGCGGCCCCGGGAGGCCTGATCGATGACCCACTTTCGCAAACTGACCGTTCTGGCCACCGGCCTTGCCCTGGCGGGCTGCAACATGGCTCCCCGCTACGTGCGGCCCGCCTTGCCAGTGCCAGCCACATCGCCGGCCGGCCCGGCATATGCCGCCCGCTCACAAACCGAGGCGCAACCGGGCATGGACGCGGCCGCGTTGGTCGACACCGCCTGGCGCGATTTCTTCACCGAGCCTCGGCTGCGCGAAGTCATTGCCTTGGCCCTTGTCAACAATCGCGACCTGCAACTCGCCGTCGCCAACGTCGAACGGGCGCGGGCGCAATACCGCGGCCAGCGGGCCGAGATCTTTCCGGCCATCGGCGCGACTGGGAGCGCCACCTTCCAGAAGTCACCGCTCGGCGGCGTGGCGGGCGCGCCCGGCGCTGGGCAGGCTGCCGGCCGAACCGATATCTTTTCCGCTTCGGCGGGAATATCGGCCTGGGAGATCGACTTGTTCGGCCGGGTCCGCAACCTGACGCGAGCGGCGCAAGAGCAGTTCTTTGCGGTCGAGGAGAACCGCAATGCCACCCGGATGTCGCTGGTCGCCGAAGTGGCAACGGCGTGGCTGACGATGGCAGCCGACCAGGACCGGCTTCAAGTCGCGCGCAAGACCGAGGCGGCGTTCGGGCAGACGGTCGCGCTTACCCAGGCGCGGTTCCGCGCGGGCATCGCGTCCGAGCTCGAGGTTCGCCAGGCGCGCACTAGCTACGATCGGGCCCGGGCCGACATCGCCGGGCTGACCACCCAAGTTGCGCAGGACCAGAACGCACTCAACCTGCTGGCCGGCACGACGGTCCCGCAAGAGATCCTCCCGCAGACCCTGGGTGGGGAAGGCGTCACGATCGACCGCCTGCCAGCGGGCCTGTCGTCGGAGGTGCTCCTGCGCCGCCCGGACGTCGCCGCGGCCGAGCACCAGCTTATCGCGGCGAATGCGGACATCGGCGCGGCCCGCGCCAATTTCTTCCCCCGCATCTCGCTCACCGCCGCGCTTGGCACGATGAGCCTGGGGCTTTCCAATCTGTTCGCCAGCGGCAGCGAAACCTGGTCGGTGGCACCCAGCGCAACCATCCCGATTTTCGACTTCGGCCGGAACACCGCGAACTTGCAGGTCAGCATGGCCTCGCGCAACGCGATGATCGCGCAGTACGAGAAGGCCGTGCAAGTGGCATTCCGCGAAGTCGCCGACGCCTTGGCGCGGCGCGGCACGATCGCCGCTCAGCTTGACGCGCAGCGCTCGCTGAACGAAAATGCCGAAGCCGCATATCGGCTGTCTGCGGCGCGGTTCCGTGCGGGGATCGACGGTTTCCTGACCACGCTGGATTCGCAGCGCAGTGCCTACACGGCGGAACAGGATCTGGTGACGGCCCGCTTGATCCGCGAGGCGAACGCGGTGGAAGTGTACCGCGCGCTAGGCGGCGGCCTCAAATAGGCCCGCGCGCTGCGCAGGGGCTATAAGCTGGGCGGGGGCCTATAAGTAGTGGGCGTAAGCGATGTAGATCAGGCCGAGCCAGCACAGCCCGACGCACAGGCGATCACCCATCTTGTCCAGTTGGACCATGCATCCTCTCCTTCGGGTGTTCCCGATCAATGCGAGCATATGCCTATTTGGCGTTAGTGCAAGGGAGCACTCCGTTCGCATCGCGTTCGCCGCGCAGTCCCTCTGCGGCCCATTTTCTCCCGACCGAAATGCAGTGGGCCGCCCCTCGCGAGGCGGCCCACGTGTATTGCCAATGCCAGGCGGCGTCGGCTTAGAAGCGGACGCGCATTCCGCCGCGCGCGCCGAAGCCGTCGTAGTCACGGCCGTCGGCATAACGGCCTTCGAAGAAGCCGCTGATCTTGCCGGCCTGCGAGCCGATGTTCACGCCC
>JBDSOM010000100.1:0-9660 GCA_039914785.1 Novosphingobium sp. | reverse complement strand
ACCACCAGTCACCGACATCGTTGACCCGGTGCTTCATCGCGCCAACGTCAAAAATGCAGATGGTCGCCGTGTCGGTCGCGACGGCATTAAACAACAGCACCATAGAGCCCCCGTGCGGTTTTTCAGTTCGTTTGAGAGCAAGTCGTCGATGTCCGCAAGTGGTCGTTTGTTGCCGAATGATGTTTCGTCGCACAACGTCAGCTATCGTCTGCCATCTCCACAAAACCCGACATTCCGCTACCCACCCCATTCCCGCCATGGGGAGCAATCGCACTTTGCCCGATAGCGCCCCCCGTTCGATTGTCGCCCGGGCTTCCGTCGGTTCAGCCTCGAAATACGGCCTCCACCAAGCCGCCTGACCGGAAGCTCAGGCAGCAACCGGCTACCCGTAGATCGCGCCTAGCTGCACCGGGGCCTGCTGTTCCGCGAGCACGTGCGCGCGCGGATCGTCGACGTCGATCCACCAGGCGTCGCCGATGTCCATCGTCCAGGCGCGGCCGGCATCGGCGAGGCGCTGCATGCCGTCGGACAGGCTGCCCGCCTTGCCGTCCCTGATCGCCGCGCCGATCGCCGCCGCAAGCTCTGGGGTCGCGAGGAACGCGCCGCAATCGACCGCGTCGTATTCGGGGATTGTCTTGCCGATCGCCACGATGCGCCCGGCGGCGTCGTGCTTGACCCAGGTGGCGTCGTCGGGATCGACCAGCGGGCTGTCGATGCGGTAGTCGATGCCCAGGGTCACGCCGCGATCGGGCCCGCCGCTGTGCGCGAGATCGCGCAGGATTTCAGCGGAGAAGATGTGATCCGCCATCATCAGCAGATAATTGCCGTCGATTCGCGCCGCGCCCGCGATCACCGAATAGCCATTGGGGGTCGACCAGTCGCCGAGCCGTTCCGGCACGACCGGGATGCCAGCGCGTTCGGACAGGCCGGGGAGGAACGCCTCGAGCCGGTCCGCCTCGTGCCCGGTGACGACGACCACCCGCACGGCCCCGGCCGCCTTGGCCTGGCGCACGCCGAGCTCCAGCAGCGGAATGCCCGCGATCGGGGTCAGCGGCTTCGAAACCGACAGCGCGGAAAGCCGGCTGCCGAACCCGGCGGCGATGATCAGCGCGTCCATGGGCAGCTTCCACAAAAGCAAACGGCGCCGGCCGGGCCTCCATGACGGATGGGCCGGACCGACGCCGCGCGTTGTTAGGGTGTGACTTACTCGGCCGCGATGGCGGCGTCGGCGATGTATTCCTCGACCATCTGGCCGGCGACATCGTCGTTGAACTGCTGCGGCGGGTGCTTGCAGAAGTATGCCGACGGACCGATCAGGGCGCCGCCCTCACCGCGCTCAAGCGCGATCTTGCAGCAGCGGATGGCGTCCATGACACACGCCGCCGAGTTCGGGCTGTCCTCGACCGAGAGGCGCAGTTCCAGGTTCATGGGCACGTTGCCCCACTGGTTGCCTTCGAGGCGCAGGAAGCAGAGCTTGTTGTCCTTCTGCCACGGCACGTAGTCGGACGGGCCGACGTGGATGTTCTCGTCCTCGAGGCGGGTGGCGAGCATCGCCTGGACCGCTTCGGTCTTCGAAGTCTTCTTGCTGCCCAGCCGCTGGCGGTCGAGCATGTTCATGAAGTCGGTGTTGCCGCCGGTGTTGAGCTGGTACGTCTTTTCGACGTCGACGCCGCGGGCGCCGAACAGGCTGGACAGCACGCGGTGGACGATGGTGGCGCCGATCTGCGCCTTGATGTCGTCACCGACGATGGGCAGGCGCTTCTCGGCGAAGCGGCGTTCCCACTCGGGGCGGCTGGCGATGAACACCGGCATGCAGTTGACGACCGCGACGCCGGCTTCGAGCGCGCATTCCATGTAGAATTCGGTGGCTTCTTCCGAGCCCACGGGCAGGAAGTTGATCAGCACTTCGGCACCGGACGCGCGAATCGCGGCAACGATCGATTCCTGGGTCGCCTCGGCCGCATCCGAAACGATGAAGCCCTTTTCGCCCGCGGTGGTCATGTGCTCGGCCACGCCGTCCAGCGTCTTGCCCATGATGACTGTCGCGCCGGTCGCGGGGACGTCGGCATGGAACACCGTGGTGTTGTTGGGAGCCGAGAAGATCGCCTCGGCAATGTCCTTGCCGACCTTGCGGGCATCGACGTCGACACCCAGGACGAAATCGACGTCGCCGGCGCCATAACCGCCGATGCGGTCGTGAATCAGGCCTTGTGACGAATTGTTCGAACGGTAGTGTGCAACACCCTGGACGAGTGAGCTGGCGCAGTTACCCACGCCGATCACTGCAACCTTGATTCGCTTCATTTAGACGATCCCTTCAGGCGGGCGCAGGCGCGCCCCTCTTGGTAAACCCGCCTCATTGTGAAAACGCGCGCCAAAAGCAAGAGGTTTGAGCGTGCCGCCGTCGCGTCGCGGTGTCGGATGTGACGAGAATGCATCCCGGCTCGATCGGCGATCACCGGCGCGCGGTCGGCGTTCCAGCGCATCCTACAAGCGGTTGCTTGTTGCGGGGGCGGCGATAAAGACGGCATCAGGACGCCGCGGGCAGGCGCGCCAGAAATGACGGACAGGGTCTTGAGCGCAATCGACAACGGCATGGCGACCAGCGCACCGCAGCGCCCCCAGCGCAAGCGCGAGCTCCAGGATTCGCTGAACCACTATCTTTACCACCCGCTGGCCTGGCAACTGGCGAAAGCCCTGGCGCGCACGCCGATCACCCCGAACATGGTCTCCGTGATCGGCGCGGGGTTCGTGGTCGCGGCGGGGATCGCCTATGCCCAACCGCTCTCCTCGCCATTGGGGTGGCCCGCCTCGGCGCTGCTCGGCATGCTGCTCCACATGACCTGGCACGTCGTCGACGGCGCCGACGGCGATCTGGCCCGCATGACCGGCCGGTCGAGCCCGATCGGCGAGATGGTCGACGGGGTCTGCGATTACGCCAGCCATGTCGTGCTCTACGTCATCCTGGGGTGGCTGCTCTACCGACAGGACGGCGGCATCGCCTGGTGGCTGGCCGTGGCCGCGGGGATCAGCCATGCGGTCCAGTCGAACCACGTCGAAGTCCAGCGCCGGCAGTACCAATGGTGGGTCTATGGCACGCCCTGGATCCGTCACAGCCATGGCGACAAGGATGCGGCAACCCGCAAGAGCGTGTTCGGGGTGCTCGTCTCGGCCTATCTCGCCGCGGCGATGGGCATGACCCCGCACGGCCAGCGAATCGACGAGGCGACCGACGTGGCCGAGCACGATCCCGCGCTGCGCGACCGCCTGCGCCGGATCGTGAAAGCCGAAGAGACGCCCTTGCTGCCGCTGCTGAAGATGCTCGGACCCAATCCGCGCGCGATCACGCTGGGCCTGTCGATGATCGCCGGCAGCCCGTTGTATTACTTCTTGTATCAGGCGGTATTCCTCAATTTGCTGCTGGTGCTGTCGGTGGTGCTGCACAACCGCGCGACCAAGCGCATGGCCGCCGCCATTTCCGCCTAGTCCCGCCATTTCCGCCTAGTCAGCGCGTCCTCGGCGCGTATCATCGGGCGATGCTGCTCCAAACCCTAGTGAGCGAGGCCGACGGCCTGGCGGACCGCATCGTCGGCTTGCGCCGCGCGATCCATGCCGAGCCGGAGATTGGCCTGCACACGCCCAAGACGCGCGACAAGATCCGCGCGGCGCTGGCGCACCTGCCGCTCGAATGGCGCGAAGGCCCGTCGACGACCGGGCTCGTGGCGATCTTGAAAGGCGGCGCCGCAGCCACGGGAACGACAGGCCGCAGCGTGCTCCTGCGCGGCGACATGGATGCGCTGCCGATGCCCGAGGAGACCGGGCTGCCGTTCGCCTCGACTATTCCCGGAACGATGCACGCCTGTGGCCACGACGCCCACGTCGCGATGCTGGCCGGGGCGGCGGAGCTGCTGTGCGCGCGGCGCAACCGGCTGGCGGGCGAGGTCCGCTTGATGTTCCAGCCCGGCGAAGAGGGCTACCACGGCGCGCGGTTCATGCTGGAAGACGGGCTGTTGGGGGACGGCCTGCCCGGCGGCCAGAACGGGCCGCTGCCCGACGCCGCCTTCGCGCTCCACGTCATGCCCAACGCGCCGCACGGCCTGGTCGCGGGACGACCGGGCCCGCTGATGGCGGCGGCGGACCAGCTCGACATCGTGATCGAAGGCCGCGGCGGCCATGCCTCCATGCCGCATCAGACCCGCGACCCCGTCCCGGTGGCGTGCGAGATCGTCCTCGCCCTCCAGACGCTGGTCACGCGGCAGTTCGATGCCCACGACGCAGTGGTCGTGACGATCACCCGGATGGAAGCCGGCACCGCGCACAACGTCATCCCCGACCGGGTCACGCTCAAGGGCACGATGCGCACGCTTTCGGCGGAGCACCGGCAGCGCTTGCGCGAATCGATCGAGCAGCTCGCGATGGGCATCGCCGCAGCGCACGGCCTGGGTGCCGTCGTGACGATCACCGAAGGCTTCCCGGTCACGATCTGCGATCCCCGTGCGGTCGATTTCGGCGAAGCGGTGACCCACGCGCTGTTCGGAGCCGCCGGGTTCCACCGCCTGCCCGCCCCGATCATGGGCGCGGAGGACTTTGCCTACATCCTGGAGAAAGTCCCCGGCGCGATGTTCTTCCTCGGCGTGGCGCAAGACGGCGCGGACTGGGGCGCGTGCTGCGGCATCCATTCAACCCGAATGATGATCGACGAAACCGTCATGCCCCGAGGCGCGGCGTTGCTCGCGGGGCTGGCGGAACGATTCCTGGCGCAAGGCTTCGCCTGACCCGCGCCAGGATCGGGTTACTTGAACAGGCGGGGCGCGAAGTCATTGAGATAATGGCGCCAGTTGCTCCACCAGTGACCGCCTTCGCTTTCGTTGTAGACGTAACGAATGCCGAATTTGTCCATCATCGCGCGGGTGGGCGCGACCGACTGGTACAGGAAGTCGGTCTTGCCGATCGCGTAATAAACCAGTTTCATCTCCTTGGCCGACCGCGCGAGCATCGCCGCGTTGGCCGCCTCGTAGGCTTCGACGTCGCGGCTGGCGTTCGGTCCAGCGCCGAGGCCCATGCTGAAGATGCCGATGTAGCGAAACAGGTCCGGCCGCGGGAGGCCGAAGCGCAAGGTGTGCGCGCCGCCCATCGACAGGCCCGCCATCGCGCGGGTGGCCGGGGTTGCAATCGTCCGGAAATTCGCATCGACGAACGGGATGAGATCCTTGGTCAGATCTTCGCCGAAATCGGTATTGGCGAGCACGCTGCCGCCCCCCGCAGCAGCGCCGCTCGCAGTGGGCCGGCCCGGCGTATGGCCGAACGGCATCACCACGATCATCGGCTTGGCCTTGCCCTCGGCGACGAGGTTGTCGAGGATGTAGTTCGCGCGGCCGTTGCCGGTCCATTCGTCGTCGCTGTCGCCGGCCCCGTGGACCAGATACAGCACCGGGTAGGCCTGGCGGCCCTTCATGTAGCCAGGCGGGGTGTAGACATGCGCCCGGCGCTGGACGCCCAGGCTCTTCGACCAGTACGTGATCTCCGACACGGTCCCGTGGGCGATATCCTGGCGATAGGCCTGAAAGTCGGAGGCGGGGCCCGGCACGAACAGGACGCTGTTGACCCCGGTGCGGTCCTCGGTGAACTGGGTCGCCATCGGATCGGGCACGCGCACGCCGCCGATCCGGAAATTGTAGCGGTAGTTGTCGGCGGGGATGGCTGCGGGCGTCGTTGCGCTCCACAGGCCCGTCTCGTCCTTGGTCATTTCGAGGCCGCGCAGGGGCTCGCCGAACTTGGGCCGCGGCATGTCGTTGAACGTAACCGCAACCGCGGCCGCGTCAGGCGCACAGATCCGGAAGGTATAACGCCCGTCGGGCAGCTGCTCGGTCGATTTGTAGGTGCCGGCCGAAAACCCCTGCGGACGACAGCTTTTGGCAGCGGCGGCCGGCACCGATGGCGACGTGGCCTGCGCGAACGCCCCGGCCGAGCCCGCGAGCCCGAACAATATCGCAATAGTTCCGTTCACCAGCCGCATTGGTTCATCCCTCCAAAAGCTCGGCTTCCAGCCGATGCCGCTGCGGATATGACTAACATCGCCACGCGTATCCAGCCCGGCGGGCGCGGTTTGGGCGGGGCGCGACAATTTGACACAAGCGCCGCGCTGCGCGCTCGCCCGCGTTGCGGTGACAGGGAGCGGCCAGGGGCTGCAGATCGCGAGTATCCGCCTGCACGCCGTCCTTGCCCGTTTGCCCTGAGGCAGTGCGTGACAGAATTTTAGGGTTCTGGTTGTAATTTTCCATCATGAGCCTGCCATTCTCGTTATTCAGACAAAATCATGAGGCCACTGGCGCAGTTAACCTCGAGGTGGCGCAGGTCATCAAGCTGCAACGGCAGATTGCTCCTCTCTACGCCCTGCTATCGCTAAGCGCTGCCGCGTTGGCATTCACACACCGGCACTTGGCGCCGGCAGCACTGACGCTTGTCTTGCCCGCACTGCTTATTGCGGCCTGCATGGCGCGGGCCGTCAGTTGGCTGCTGCTACCGCGTCAGGGGAAAATCACCCAGGAGATCGCGCGTTCAACCTTGCGGCGAACAACTATAATCGGTGCAATTTTGTCCGTCGCGTTCGTGACTTGGGCAATAGCTCTGGACCAATATGGCGGCCCTTACGAGCAGGGCCACGTCGCCATGTTCCTGGCCATCACGGTACTCGGCTGCATTTTCTGCCTCGGGTACCATCCGCAAGCGGCGGTGATAGTTTGCGTAATCGTCATCGGTACGTTTCTAGTCTATTGTTTGATCAAAGGGTCTGAGGTCCGCATTGCGGTGGCGATTAATATCACGCTCGTCACCGGGATGATCCTGATCGTCCTGAAAGACTCTTTCGTTGCTTTCGTCGGCCTCGAGGTTTCCCAACAGGCTCTGGAGCGAAAGCGCCTGGAGGCGCAGGCGTTGAGTGAGGAGAACGCTCTTCTCGCCCAGACCGATCCCCTGACCGGTTTGCGGAACCGCCGGTTTTTCTTCGCCCAGCTCGAGGATATGCTGGCTCAGAGCAAACACCCGTTTGCGGTCGGGCTATTGGATCTCGATGGCTTCAAGCCTGTGAACGACACCTATGGCCATGCGCAAGGTGACCGACTGCTCCAGGTCATATCTGAACGCCTCGACGGCACCGGGAGCAGCGATGTTGTAGTCACTCGCCTCGGCGGCGATGAGTTTGGCATTATCATCAAGCAGGAGGCCAGCGCCGCCCTGGCACTGGGGCAGACGCTGTGCAACCTCGTGAAAGAGCCTGTCGCCCTGACTGACGTCACCGTGAAGGTCGGCTGCTCGATGGGGCTGGCCTGCTATCCGGAGGCAGGTTCAACCGCACATGAGCTGTTCGACCGGGCAGATTTTGCCCTCTACAACGCCAAGACAAACCGGCGGGGCGGATGCGTGGTGTTCTCGATCGAGCTCGAACAGTTGATTCGCTCAGACCAAATCGTCGACCGCGCTTTCCAATCAGCGGATCTCGATCAGGAAATTTCGGTCGTGTTCCAGCCAATCTATGCGACCCACACGTTGTCGCTAGTCGGAGTGGAGGCATTGGCGCGATGGAAATCCCCGCAAATTGGCGCTGTTCCACCTGAGAAGTTGATCGCGGCAGCAGAGCGCGCCGGGATGGCGCGGATGACCACTTTGATATTGTTCAAGAAAGCGCTTTGTGGCGGCGCGATGCTTCCCGAAAGGGTTCACCTCACCTTCAATTTATCGGCTCTCGATCTTGCCGACGACGTGACCGTGACGCACCTCCTCGAGCACCTCGCCAAGTCCCGGGTGGACGCGCGAAGAATTGTGTTCGAGCTGACCGAGAACTCTCTGATCACCGATCTTGAGGCCGCGCGCACTTCACTGCTCCGCCTGAAGGCAGCAGGGGCAAGCCTCGCCCTGGACGACTTTGGTACGGGATTCTCAAGCCTGTCTTCGCTTCATGAATTGCCGTTCGATGTCGTGAAGATCGACCGCAGCTTCGCTACCCGGCTGAACGATACGACGGGACGGCGTCTGGTTGGCGCGATCCGCGCGCTCGCTGAAACGCTTTCGCTGCAGTGCATCCTGGAGGGGATCGAGACCGAGCAACAGCTGCTGGAGGCGACTGCCGCCGGCTTCGATTATGCCCAAGGCTATTATCTTGCTCTACCTGGCAGGATAGAGGATGTGATCGATGCTCTGGAAGGCTCCGCACGCGCCGCATGAGATTTATCTGCAGCTTTAAATCGGCGCTCAAGGGACCGTTTGGATTGAACCCAACGTTCCACTGACGCCCAGATATTCGGTCCAGCAATATCGCAGGGCTTGTGCCGAGAACGTCTGGTTCTGACCGGAAGACGACGTTTGCCCCACAGTAACGGCAGGAAGGTCCCAACTGGTGCCCACCGCTTTTCTGAACGGTCAATTTTGGTGCACCCGACTGGATTCGAACCAGTGACCCCTGCCTTCGGAGGGCAGTACTCTATCCAGCTGAGCTACGGGTGCGCGGTCGGCCGGTTAGCAGAGCTTCGCCGCGCTTGCCAGTGCTATGTCGCCTTAGCGAATTGGCAACCGCGAGTCGCTTATGGCTGCTGCGATGACGGCCACCTCGCCTCCCCCTCTGGATTCCAGCTGCACTGCGGCCACCGAACCGGCGTTTCGCGCGATGACCCGCAAGTGGTCGGCGATCCACCAGGCAGCGGCCGTGGTCGCCGCGCTGGCAGACTTGCCGGACGATGCCGGCGGGGCGGACTTGCCGGACGATGCCGGCGGGGCGGGCGGCGGCGCACACGGGCATTTTCCCGCAGCCATCCGCAGCGCGGGCGGGTGGCGCCTGGCGCTGGCGGCGCAAGGCATCGACGATCTTGCCGCAGTCATGGAGCCCGGCCTCGCCGCACTGCTCTCGATCCACTGCCGTGGGGCAAACCCCGCCGTCGCGGCCCAGGCCCTGTGGGACGAATTCCAGGCCGCCCGCGAAGCACTGTTGGCCTTGCGCCCGCCCCACTGAGTCGCCGAGGCAATGGGCGCAATCGGGTTGTAAAGTTCCTGCTCTGTTCCTAAGCTGCCGGAATGACCTGGCCGCCGGCGATTCTCTCTCCGACTTCTCCTGACGGCGCGACGCGTCCTGCCGCCTCGACTCCTGTCGATACCCCGCCGCCGCCCGATCCAGGCGAACGCGCGGCGCGGGCCGTGGCGCGGGGAATTTGCCGCCTGTTCGCCCGCAACGACATCTGGTGCCTGCCGGAGATGCCATTGCGCTCGGGCCGCCGGGCCGACCTGATGGGCATCGACGCGAAAGGCCGGATCGTGATCGTCGAGATCAAGGTCGCGCGGGCCGATCTGCTCGGCGACGGCAAGTGGACCGACTACCTCGATCATTGCGACCGGTTCTACTGGGGCCTGTCGCCCCAGTTGGATCGCGCCTGCCTGGAGACCGAGGCGTTCCTGCCGCACGCCTGCGGGGTAATCGTCGCCGATGGCTACGATGCCGAGATCATCCGCCCCGCACCGGCGCTGCCGCTGGCGGCGGCGCGACGCAAGGCCGAGGTCGAGCGCCTCGCGCGGGCTTCCTTGCGGCGGCAACTGGTCGGGCTCGATCCCGCGTGCAGCGGTTTCGGGGAAAGCTAGGCCCGCTCGCCCAGCTTGCGGAGCATCGCGCGCTTTTCA
>JBDSOM010000087.1:0-6346 GCA_039914785.1 Novosphingobium sp. | reverse complement strand
TGCCAGGTATTGCAGCGCCGGGCTGCCGATCCCCCCACAGCCAACCAGCACGACATGCGCTGCGCTGAGGGCCACTTGCCCCGCCCCGCCGACCTCGGGCAGCACGATGTGGCGAGCGAACCGGTTGAGGCGGGCGGAGGAAAGGGCGGCAGGGGAAAGCGGGTCGGGCGGAAGGCTCATCGCGCCCACTTAGAACAGCACGGGAGCCGGGGAAAGGCAGTTGACATGGGGCATCCACCCGCCAATCCGTGGGTCAAAAAACTACGCCGGCTCGAATAAGCGGCTTCTCGACTTACTCCACTGGATTGGTAGGCATACCGCATCGGACGGCTTCCCCGTTCGGTCGCGGCTTTTGGCGGATGTCAGCTTACTCCGCGTCACCAACAGCTAAAGCAGCCGAACCGGAAGCCTCCGGCGTCGTGTTCCGAGGAAGGAAAAGACCAAGGCGCGACGCTGGGGGCGAAGAGCTTTCCCGCCGACGAGACCGGCGTGCTGGTCAAGGCTATCCCGCGCCACCCGGTGATCGAGGACGATGTCGTGATCCTATGCCGGAGCGACGGTGCTCGGCCGCGTGGTGGTCGGGGACGGTCACGAAAGGTATCCAGCTCAGCTTTCCAGCTGGCGCAGGAGGCTGCGCACGTCGCCGTCCATGTCGGCGTCACGAGTGCGCAGTTCCTCGATGAGGCGGACCGCGTGGATCACGGTCGAGTGGTCCCGCCCGCCGAACTTGCGGCCGATCTCGGGATAGCTGCGCGGGGTCAGGACTTTGGCGAGGTACATCGCCACCTGGCGCGGGCGAACGACCGCGCGAGCGCGGCGCTTGCTCGACATCTCGGTGCGGTCGACGCGGTAGAACTGGCAGACCGTCCGCTGGATCTCATCAATCGTGATGCGGCGACGATTCGCCGAGAGGATGTCGGTGAGTTGCTCTTCAGCGAGCTGGAGCGATACGGCCTGACCGGTCAGCTGGGCATAGGCGATCAGCTTGTTGAGGCCGCCGACGAGCTCCCGGATGTTGCGGTTGATCGTGCGCGCGAGGAACTCGATCACATCGGCGGGCACGTCGGCGGGGGTGAAGCGCGCCAGGCGGTGCTCGAGGATCGAGCGGCGCAGTTCGATGTCGGCGGGCGCGATGTCGGCGACGAGGCCCATCGAGAGACGTGACAACAGGCGCTGTTCGACCCCGTCGAGCGCCTGCGGCGCACGATCGGCGGCGAAGATCAGGCGCTTGCCTTCGGCGAGCAGCGCATCGATCGTGTAGAGCAGCTCTTCCTGGGCGCTGGCCTTGCCGATGATGAACTGGATGTCGTCGACCAGCAGCAGGTCGAAGCCGCGCAGCCGCGACTTGAACTCGATCATCTGGTTCTGGCGCAGCGCCTGGACGAACTCGACCATGAAGCGCTCGGCCGAGCAGTAGAAAATCCGCGCCCGCGGGTGATTGGCGAGATACGAATGGCCAATCGCATGGAGCAAATGGGTCTTGCCCTGGCCGGTAGCGGCCTTGAGATACAGCGGCGCGAACTGCGGGGTCTCGAGCGCGGCCATCCGCTGCGCGGCGTTCGAGGCCAACACGTTCGAGGTGCCGGTAACGAATGTCGTGAACGTGAGCATCGGATCAAGCCCAATGGTTCCTGCCGCGACGACACCGATGTCGCCGGCAACGACGCCGATCGAGGAAAGCTCCTGGCCAGCCGAAGCGCCGTCGTTGGCAGGCGAACGACGAACCGAGCCATCCTTGCCGACGCGCAATTCAGGCAACTGGCGACGGCCCGGGTGGACGGAGATCCGCACGTTGCGCACTTCGCCGCGAGCGATCTTCCAGGCCAGCGAGAGGCGATCGGCAAAACGATCGGCCACCCAGTTCGCCGAGAACTCGGTCGGCAGGTAAAGGTCGAGCGTCCCGGTGTCCTTGCAGAACGTGCCGAGCTGGATCGGGCGAATCCATTGGCTGTGAAGCTGCTGCCCAAGGTCCTTGCGCAGACCCTGGCTGATGTCCGCCCAGTCGGCGGCCAGATCCATGGCTTCCTGATCTTCGACCACTCGCCCGCCGTTCACTTTGGCCCTGCTTGCTTCTGGGGCCCTGCTTGCTTCTGAGGCTTTGCCGACGTCAGCGG
Source organism: Novosphingobium sp. (assembly GCA_039914785.1). Taxonomy (GTDB): domain Bacteria; phylum Pseudomonadota; class Alphaproteobacteria; order Sphingomonadales; family Sphingomonadaceae; genus Novosphingobium. The sequence goes on along the minus strand of JBDSOM010000087.1, from coordinate 4,232 downwards.
TTTTGCCGGTTTCAACGGTTTGACCTGTGTCGGCACGATTGCCCCCCGATACGATACCCGTCACCCGCACGCTCCCGCCACAAATAAGCATAATTCCCCCCGCTGAACACTTGCGTGCACAGCAGGCGCAGTATTGCCACTCGCCCCCACCCCCCGGTCAGGACGCCAGAACTGAATACTGTCTAGTGATGCCGGCGAACTCTTCGCGGGCAAGTCGATTTATGAAGTGTTTCGGGGTGAGAGCAAGAGCGGCGACTGCAAAAAAACTGAAATAATCCGCCTTGACACCGGGGGGCCGGGGAGATTTCGGTAAGTTTCGTTAAACCACTGTTACGCTTGTTCTTTTTCCAAAAGAACAAGGCGAATCGCGCATTTCCGACACTTCCGGAAACATCGTTTCCATATGCCAGCCCAGACACAAAAATGGCCGGAGGGATCCCCTCCGGCCATGTTCTGTGTTCGTGCCGCTTTTCGCGCCGCTTGGGCGCGAATCGGGTATGCGCCTCAGAGCGAGCTGACGCGCTTGGTCAGCCGCGAGAGCTTCCGCGAGGCGGTGTTCTTGTGCAGTACGCCGCGAGCGACGCCGCGCGCCAGTTCGGGCTGGGCTTCGCGGAGCGCAGCAGAAGCCGCGTCCTTGTCGCCGCCGGCCAGTGCCGTCTCGACCTTCTTCACGAAAGTACGAATACGGCCGAGGCGATTGCCGTTGATTTCGGCGCGGCGGTCGTTGCGACGGATGCGCTTGCGGGCTTGCGGCGTATTGGCCATGTCGATCCTTCATTCGGCCGCCGTGGCGGCCCGTCGTTTAGAATGTGAATTTCAAGCAGATCCACCGGGCTGACGAATGCCAGCCCTGCGGGAAAGCGCGGCCACTAACTGCTCGAGGCCGAATCGTCAACCGGCCTTCCATTGACCGGCCTCTTGCCAGAATCCGATTGCCAGACGCGGCTGGGTAGCGGCCGAGGTCGGCAATCACTTCTGGCAGGTCGGGCAGAACCACGTGCTGCGCCCGCCCTGAACGATGCGCTTGACCTCGCCGCCGCAAGCGCAGGCTTCCCCCTCGCGGCCGTAAACGTCGAACTGCTTCGAGAAGTAGCCGAGCTGGCCATCGGGCTGGGCATAGTCGCGCAAGCTGGAGCCGCCCGCCGCGATCGCCTCGGCGAGCACCGCCCTGATCGCCGGAACCAGCTTGCGCAGCGCCAGGCGCGAGACTTTGCCCGCGGCCTTGCGCGGATCGATGTGCGCGCGGAACAGCGCCTCGCAGACATAAATGTTGCCCAGGCCCGCGACTATGCGCTGGTCGAGAAGCATGAGCTTCACCGCGGCGACCCGCCCGGCGAAGGCCTGGTGGAGGTGCTCGGGCGTGAGGCCGTCACCCAGCGGCTCCGGGCCGAGCGCCGCGAACGCCGGCCATTCGTCGATCTTGGCCGTATCAACCAGATCGACCGAGCCGAACCGGCGCGGGTCGCACAGCGCCACGGTGTGGCCGGCGGCGGTCTCGAGGACGAGGTGGTCGTGCTTGTGGACTTCCTCCGGGTCGATCCGCCAGCGGCCACTCATGCCGAGGTGAAAGATCATCGTGACCGCGCGATCGGTGTGGATGAGGCCATATTTGGCGCGCCGGCCGAGCCCGATGACCTGCGCGCCGGTCAGCACCTGGGCGAGCTGCGGCGGAAACGGCCGGCGCAAACCTTCGCGATGCGTCGCGACGCGGCTGATCCGCTCGCCGTCGAGATAGCGGGCCAGGCCGCGGACAGTGGTTTCGACTTCGGGTAATTCAGGCATCGCGGGCTTGCTAACAACCTTTCCGCCTTGCCGAAACTCTCCTAAGGCGCAGGCCATGAGTGAACAGGTTTCCTTCGGCTACGAAGACATCGCCCCCGAGGACAAGACCGCGCGCGTGGGCGCGGTGTTTTCCAGCGTGGCCAAGAAGTACGACGTGATGAACGACGCCATGTCGGGCGGCATGCACCGGCTATGGAAGGACAAGTTCGTCCGCCGGGTTAAGCCGCGGCCGGGAGAGCAGATGCTCGACATGGCCGGCGGCACCGGCGACATCGCCTTCCGGCTGAACGACGGGGGCGCCAGCGTTACCGTTTCCGACATCAACCAGGACATGCTCGACGTCGGGATCGAGCGGGCCATGGCGCGCGGGATCGACGACTTGGTCTGGTCGCGCCAGAATGCCGAGGAATTGTCTTTCCCCGATCATTTCTTCGATGCCTATACGATCGCCTTCGGCATCCGAAACGTCACGCGGATCGACGTGGCCCTGGCCGAAGCGCACCGCGTGCTGAAGTTCGGCGGGCGCTTTTTCTGCCTGGAATTCTCGACCACCCAGTGGCCAGGCTTCAAGGATGCCTATGACTTCTATTCGCACAAGATCGTGCCGCGCGTCGGCCAGGCCATCGCCGGCGACGCGGAGTCCTACCGCTACCTGATCGAATCGATCCGCCGCTTCCCGCCCATGCCCGAGTTCGAGCGCATGATCCGCGAGGCCGGCTTCGTGCGGACCAAGGTCGAGCCGATCCTGGGCGGGCTGGTCGCGATCCATTCCGGGTGGAAGGTTTGACCGGCTCTGCCACTCATATTTTCCGTTTGCTGCGCTGGGGTATGGTCCTCGCGCGACACGACGCGTTGCGGATCATCGAAGACGGGCAGAATACGCCCCCACCAGTACGGCGGCTGTCGCGCTTGGCACGGTTGCTTGCGCTGTCGTGGGGACGGCCTTCGCGCGAACCCGATTATGCCGGCGCCTTCCAGGCGATCGGCCCCGCAGCCATCAAGCTTGGCCAGGCCCTGGCCACCCGGCCTGACATTGTCGGCGAGGATGCCGCCCGCAACCTGACGACCCTGCAGGACAAGGTTCCCCCTGTTCCTTTCGAGGCGATCCGCCGCCAGATCGAGGCCAGCTTCGGCCGCGAGCTCGGAAGCCTGTTCGCCTCGGTCGATCCCGAACCGATCGGCTCGGCCTCAATCGCGCAGGTCCACCGCGCAGTCACCCCCGATGGCCGGCACGTCGCGATCAAGGTGCTGCGGCCCGGCGTGCGCGAGAAGCTGGCGCGCGACATCGAGACCTACGAGTGGGCCGCCGCGCACCTTGAAGCGCTCGGCAACGAAGCCAAGCGCCTGCGCCCACGCCTGGTCATCGCCAACTTCAAGCGCTGGACCCTGCGCGAGCTCGACCTGCGGCGCGAGGCCGCCTCGGCTTCCGAACTGTCCGACGCGGTCAAGGCGCAGGCCGGCTACCGCGTGCCGAAAATCGACTGGGATCGCACCACTGGCCGGGTGATGACGCTCGAATGGATCGACGGCATCAAGATCGGCGAGATCGCGGCCTTGCGCGCCGCGGGCCACGACCTGCCCGACATCGCGCGGCGGCTCGTGCTGGTCTTCCTCCATCAAGCGATCGACGCGGGATTTTTCCACGCCGACATGCACCAGGGCAACCTGTTCGTGCAGCCGGACGGCACGATCGCCGCGATCGACTTCGGGATCATGGGCCGGATCGACCGGCGCGCACGCTCCTGGCTGGCCGAGATCCTCTATGGGCTGACGACGGGCAACTACCGCCGCGTCGCCGAGATCCATTTCGAGGCGCAATATGTGCCGAGCTATCACTCGGTCGAGGAGTTTGCGACCGCGCTGCGCGCCGTGGGTGAGCCGATGCGGGGCAAGCCCGTGGCCGAGCTCTCGGTCGGGCAGATGCTCGACGGGCTGTTTGCGATCACCCGCGATTTCGACATGCAAACCCAGCCGCACCTGCTGCTGCTCCAGAAGACGATGGTGATGGTCGAGGGGATCGCCACCAGCCTCGATCCGGCGATCAACATGTGGGACGTCTCGGCGCCGTTCGTGCGCGGCTGGATCCGCGACGAGTTGGGCCCTGAGGCGGCGCTCGCCGACCGCCTGCGCGAAGATACCGACACGCTGCTGCGCCTGCCCGCGCTGATCCGGCGGATCGAGGAACGTTATCCCCCGCGCGGCGGCGCGCCCGAGCAGTTGCCGCTGCCCGAGATCGAGTTGATGTGGGAGCGGCGCGCGGCGAAATCGCGCAAGCCGGTAATGGGCTACCTCGTGGCGCTGATCGCGGGTGCCGCGCTCGCACTGGCGGGAGGCGCGCAAGGCTGGTGGGGATGAGCGTCCCGCCCGGCGCGCTGCGGCCCGGCCGACAGCGCGCCTTCGACTTGCCTAGCCCGCGATTTCCTCGATCCTGTGGTGCGGCAGCACACGCC
>JBDSOM010000005.1:0-8984 GCA_039914785.1 Novosphingobium sp. | reverse complement strand
GGCGTGGCTTCGGTTCCTTCGGCGTTCCTGATCGAGCGGGTCGGCTACAAGAAGGCGATCTGCATCGGGCTCGGGATCATGGCGGTGGGCGCGCTCAGCATGGTCCCGGCGGCGCGCATTCCCTCCTACGAACTGACCCTGCTGGCGCTGTTCGTGGTCGCTTGCGGCATCGCCCTGCTCCAGGTCGCGGCCAATCCCTACGTTGCGGTGATCGGTCCGTCGGAAACGTCGGAATCGCGCCTCACGCTGGTTCAGGCGTTCAATTCGATGGGTACGTTCTTCGCGCCCTACTTCGGCGGTTACCTGATCCTCGACCGTACGGTCTCGGGCACGACGCTGGAGGGTGCCAAGCTCTCGCTCGAACAGCGTGTCGCCGATGCCCAGGCGACGCAGCTGCCCTACATCATCGTCGCGGTTGCGTTGGTCGTGCTCGCCCTGTTCATCGCCCGCGCCAACTTGCCCGCGCTGGGCTCCGCAACGTCCCGCGCCCATGCCTCGGAGCGGACCACCGTGCCGCTGTGGAAAGTCTGGGCGCACCCGATCTACCAGCACCGCAACCTGACGTTCGGCGTGCCCGCGATCTTCATCTACCTGATCGCCGAGATCGGGGTGGCGAACCTGTTTATCAACTTCGTCTCGCAGCCGACGATCGGCAACATGACGCACTCGAAGGCGACAACCTACCTGACGCTGATGTGGGGCGGGATGATGGTCGGGCGGTTCGCGGGCGCGTTCATCATGCGCTACTTCCCGGCCAACCGCGTGCTCGCGGTGTTCGCCACCGCGGCGTTCATCGTCATGATCGGTGCGGCGACGCTCGAAGGCTCGGTCGCGATGTGGGCGCTGGTCCTGGTCGGCTTGTGCCACTCGATCATGTTCCCGACGATCTTCGCGCTCGGCATCAAGGGCCTCGGCCAATACACCGAGGAAGCCTCGGGCCTGCTGATCATGGCGATCGCCGGCGGCGCACTGGTGGTCGTGCAGGGTTGGCTGGCTGACATGTACGGTTTGCAGAACTCGTTCTGGTTGACCGTGGTCTGCGAACTCTATGTGCTGTGGTACGCCCTGTGGGGTAGCAAGCCAACGCACGCCCTGCCGCCGGAGACACTATCATGAAGCGCCTCGTCCAATCGTTCCTCGCCGCCGCCTGCCTGTTGGCCGCGGGTAGCCCGGCCGTCGCCAGCGCGGCGACGCCCCTGATCGACTGCCCACTCCGGGATGCGCCGTTCTCGGTCGCCTCGCCGCTGATCGACATCATGCTGAGCTCGGCGGCGAAGGCGGCTATCGACAAGACCTCTCCCGGGGTCATCGGCAAGTTCCCCGCGCGCTTTGCGGGGACGCAGCCGCCGACCTTTGCCGCGATCCTCACCTTGCGAGAGGCCGGCGGTATGGGCGGAATAACCAAGGAACAGTTGGAAATCATCGGCCGCGATCTCGCCGCGATCCCGGTGACCCGCGCCGACAAGGTAGCCCGGTGCGCTCGCTACGACGTGGTTCCACCCAAGTTCGTTCTACCCGCGAACCGCCCGCGGGTGCTGCTGTTCGAAAAGATCAACGGTTTCCGCGATGTGCCCTCGGTCGACGCCGCTCACGCCGCTTTCGTCGCGATGGCGCAGCGCAAGGGCTGGGCTTTGGTGACGACGCAGAACGGCGCCGCCTTCACCCCCGCGATCCTGCGCCAGTTCGACGCGGTGATCTGGAACAACATCAGCGGCGACGTCCTCACCCTGAGCCAGCGCGCTGCCTTCCGCCGCTGGATGGAAAACGGCGGCGGCTTCGTCGGCGTACACGGCTCGGCGGGCGACCCGGTCTATTTCTGGGATTGGTATGTCGACGGCCTGCTCGGCGCGCGGTTCCAGGGGCATCCGATGAATCCGCAGTTCCAGGTCGCTCGGGTCAAGATCGAGGATAGCACGCACGCCTCCGTCAAAGGGCTCCCCGCGCAGTGGGACATGAGCGACGAATGGTACTCGTTCAAGACGAACCCGCGCGCTGCCGGCGCGCGGATCATCGCCACGCTCGATGAGAGCACTTACCAGCCGGACGGCCGGGGGGGCATGAGCTTGCGGATGGGCGACCATCCGATCGCGTGGAGCCGCTGCATCGGCGCCGGGCGCCGGCCGGGCCGCATGTTCTACTCGGCGATCGGCCACCTTCCGGAACGCTATTCGGATGCGGTCTACGTCCAGATGCTCGAGCAGGCGGTGGGCTGGGCGGCCGGCCGGGACGCCAAGGCCGCTCGGGATCGCTGCTAGGGCCACGATGACCACCGAACCCCGCGTCGTCTGGCCGCTCGAGGCGCTCCTCGGCGAAGGCCCAATCTGGTGTGTGGACGAAGCGGCGTTGCGCTTCGTCGACATCAAGGGCGGCAAGCTCCACCGCTACGATCCAGCCACCGGCGCGCGCGAAACGCGTGAGGTCGGCGGGCTGCCCAGCTTCATCGTTCCGGCGGTGGTTGGCGGCTTTGTCGTGGGCTCGGGCCATACGTTGCGCCGCTTCGACGGCGACGCGCTCGGCGAGACCGTCGCGACGCTGGACATGCCGCACCATAACCGCACCAACGACGCGACCGTCGATGCCGCCGGGCGCTTGTGGTTCGGCACAATGGACGACGAGGAAAACGTGGCCACCGGGGCGGTGCACTGTTTCACCGGCGGTGCGGTCAAGACCAGCGACTGGGCGGCAGTCGTCACCAACGGTCCCGCGCTGAGCGGCGACGGGCGCTGGCTCTATCACGTCGATTCGGGGCAGCGCACGATCTGGCGCATCGCCCCGTCCGGCGACGGCTTGGCCGCGACCGGAGAAGTCTTCGTCAAGCTCGGCGAGGATGAAGGCTTTCCCGATGGCGTGACGGTCGACAGCGAGGACTGTCTGTGGGTCGCGCTGTGGGACGGCTGGGCCGTCCGGCGCTACGCCCCCGACGGCACGCTGCTGTTGCATATCCCGGTACCTTGCGCCCGGCCGACCAAGGTCGCGTTTGGGGGAGCTGACTTGTCCACGGCCTTCGTGACGACGGCCCGCATTGGGCTGGACCAGGCCGCACTCGCACGCCAGCCGTTGGCGGGCAGCCTGTTCTCATTCCAGGCTCCGGCGGCGGGCCGGGTGCTGCCGGCGGTCAAGCTCGGATGAACTCTATCAGGGTTTGGGGCGATTGGGGAACGACCCGGCTGCGCCTGTGGCGCGTCGAGCAAGGCGTCCCGATGGCCAAGCTCGAAGGCCCGGGGATCGGCCAACTTGCCGGAACGCCTGGTGAGGCGCTGCGCACCGCGCTCGCGCCCTGGCTGGCCGAAGGCGCTCTGGGACCAGTGACGCTGTGCGGCATGGCCGGATCGCGGAGTGGCCTGGCAGAAGCGCCTTATGCTTCCTGCCCTGCCGATGTCGGGCGCTGGAGGAACGATATGCTCCAGGCAACCTGGCAAGGCGGGCCGCTGCGCATCGCCGCCGGGCTTGCGTGCCGCGACAGTGGCGACCGGCCCGACGTCATGCGCGGCGAGGAAACTCAGATATTCGGGGCCTTGCGCGCTCGCGCCGACTTGGCCGCAGGGCGGCAGACGCTGGTACTGCCAGGGACGCATAGCAAATGGGTGCTGGTCCAGGACGGGCGGATCGAACGTTTTCGCACCTTCCTCACCGGGGAGATGTTCGGATTGTTGCGGCGCTCGACCCTGCTGGCCGGTTCGGGTCCGGAGCGGACCGACGATTCGGCGTTCGCTCAGGGGCTCGCGCGGTCGGGGGACGAGGCAGGCGTGCTGGGCGCGTTGTTCGAAGCGCGCGCCGCGCAGATGCGCGATGGCCGCGATGGCGCATGGGCCGCGGGGTTCGTGTCGGGCTTGCTGATCGGGGCGGAGATCCGCGGCGCGCGTGCCGCCGGGTTCGCCACTGAGGACGTTACGCTGATCGGCGATCCATCGTTAGTGGACCGCTATTGTACGGCGCTGGCGACTTTCGGAGTGGCGTCCACGTCGCTCGATGGCGATATGTGCGTCCTGTCCGGATTGGAGCAACTCGATGCTGACAATTGATAGCCTGTTGGCGGCCGGGGCGCCGCCCGTGGTCGCGATCTTGCGCGGTCTGCGCCCTGAAGAAGCGCTCGGCGTGGCCGCCGCGCTGGTCGAGGCTGGCATCCGCCTGATCGAGGTGCCGCTGAACTCGCCCGAACCGTTCGCCAGCATTGCGGCGATCCAGGACGAATTTGGCCCCGTGGCCGCCATCGGCGCGGGCACGGTGCTCGACGAAGCGTCGGTAGACCGTCTCGCCGCGACCGGAGCGACCCTCATGGTCACGCCGAACACCGCGCTTGCAGTGATCCGCCGGGGCGTCGCCAAAGGCCTGGAGGTCATGCCCGGCTTCATGACCCCGAGCGAGGCGTTTGCAGCGATCGAAGCCGGCGCGCGGCGACTCAAGCTGTTCCCGGCGGGTTCGCTGGGGCCGGGCCACCTGAAGGCGGTGAGCGAAGTGTTGCCCGCCGGCGTCAGGCTGTGGGCGGTCGGCGGGGCCGGGGCGGCCAATGCGGCCGAATGGATCGCGGCAGGCGCGGAAGGCATCGCGGTCGGCAGCGGGGTCTACCGGCCGGGCGATACGGCTGGCGAAGTTGCGGCCAAGGCCGGGACTATCGTCGCCGCATTGGCAGCGCTCCAAGGGCGCTAACGCGCGGCGCCGAGGCGCTTAGACGATCCCCGCGCCCAGCCCCACGGCCTTGCGTTCTTGGGCCTTGCGCTCGCGCCAGCGGCTGGTCCGGTATGCGCCGAGCACGTCGATCGCACCGCCCGCTTCGGCGCGGGCCTTGGCGAGGATCGGGCCGACGTCGACGTTGTATGCACGGCGCAGTGCCTGGAAGGCCATCATCGTGTCGTTGCCGTCCTGTGCCGCGTGGAGGGCGTCGCGGTCGACCAGCAGGGCCTTGGCATAGCAGCCGGTGATCGCCTCGGCGGACGACAGCATGCTCTCGATCGGGTCGGTCACGTTGTGCGACTGGTCGATCATATAGCTCGGGTTGAAGCCCCCATCCGGTTCATTGGCGCGCGGATGAAGTTCCGCCTCGACCAGTTCATTGAACACCAGAAACAGCTGGTGCGGATTAATCGAGCCCGAATCGAGGTCGTCGTCGCCGTACTTGCTGTCGTTGAAGTGGAACCCGCCGAGCTTGCCGAAGCGGTGAAGCCGCGCGACGATCTGCTCGATGTTCACGTTTGGCGCATGGTGTCCCAGGTCGACCAGGCACTTGGCCTTGGGGCCGAGCTGCTGGGCGGCGAGGATCGAGCTGCCCCAGTCGGAGATCACGGTCGAGTAGAACGCCGGCTCGAACATCTTGTGCTCGAGCAGCATCCGCCAGTCGTCGGGCAGCGCGGCGTAGACTTGCGCGGCGGCCTCGAGATAGCGGTCGAGGCTGCGGGCAAAGTCCTGCTGGCCGGGGAAGTTGGTGCCGTCGCCGACCCACACGGTCAGGTCGGAGGAGCCGAGCTTCTGGCCGATCTCGATGCATTCGATGTTGTGTTCAACCGCCTGCTGGCGGGTGGCCTCGACAGTCGAGGCCAGCGAGCCGGTCGCGTATGTCTGCACCTGGCCGGGCTGGTCCTGGAAGGTGTTCGAATTGACCGCGTCGAAGCCGAGGCCGAGGCTCGCGGCTTCTTCGCGCAGCGCGGCGTAATCGCTGACCTTGTCCCACGGGAAGTGCGGGCTGACGCGCGGCGTGACGCGGCTGAGTTGATTGATGACCGCGCAGTCCGCCAGCTTCTCGTGGATGTTGGTCGGCTCGCCGGCAATCGGGAACTTGGCAAACCGCGTGCCGCCGCGGCCCGCGCCCCACGAGGGAACCGCGACAGAGAAACCGGCGACGCGGTCCTTGATCTCGTCGATTGCGATGCCCGTGCGCGCCAGCTTGCGTCCGAGCGCGGTGTAATCTTCGTCCAGCGCGGCGGCCTCGCGCGCGTTGGCTTCGGCGATCAGGTCGCTCGAAAGTGGCAAGTCGGTCATTGTCTTTGTCCTCGCCCCATTGGGCCTAGCGTTTGGGCCTAGCGTGCGGGCTTAGCGCGTGAATGCTTGCGCGTTGCCCGCGTCGACGTTGATCATGTTGCCGGTCGATTTTGCCGACATGTCGCTGGCGAGGAAGAACACCGCTTCGGCGATGTCCTCGGGCAGCACGTCGCGCTTCAGCATCGAGCGGTTGCGATAGTGTTCCTCGAGCGCCTTGCCGGAATCGATCCCGTGGGCCCCGGCGCGTTCCTGGCGCCAGTCGCCGTCCCAGATCTTCGACCCCTTGATCACCGCATCGGGATTGACGATGTTGACGCGGATCCCGTCTGGCGCGCCTTCGAGCGCGAGGCAGCGAGCGAGGTGGTTTGCCGCTGCTTTGGCCGAGGCATAAGCGCTGGCGTTGGCCGCTGCGGCGAGGGCGTTCTTGGAACCGATGAACACGACCGCGGTGCCGCCCTGGTCCTTCATCCGCTTGAGCAGCGGCCAGGCCGAGCGGGTGGTCAGGAAGTACCCTTCGGCGAGCACGTCGTAGTTCTTGCGCCACAGCGCGACGGTGGTTTCCTCGAGCGGCGCCGAAGATGCGATCCCGGCGTTGGCGACGAGGATGTCGAGACCGCCGAACTCACGCGCGGCGACGTCGAACGCGGCCTGGACCTGGGTTTCGTCGGTGACGTCGCAAACCGCCGCGCGCACGACGTCTTTGCCGAACTGCTTGGCGAAGCCGGTCTTGACCTCATCCACGGCACCGGCATCGCGGTCGGCCAGGATGACGCAGGCACCATCGCGCAGCAACCGGGCCGCGGTCGCCGCGCCGATCCCGCCGGCCCCGCCCGTGACGAGCGCGATGCGTCCGGCCAGCGGCTTGGGGGCGGGCATGCGCTGGAGCTTGGCTTCCTCGAGCAGCCAGTATTCGATGTCGAACGCTTCCTGTTCGTCGAGGCCCATATAGCTGCCGATCGCCTCGGCACCGCGCATCACGTTGATGGCGTTGCCATAGAACTCGCCGGCCAGGCGCGCGGTGGTCTTGTCGGTCGCGAACGTGATCCGCCCGACGCCGGGCACGAGCACAACGACCGGGTTGGAGTCGCGCATCGCGGGCGAGTTCGGCCGCTTGCAGCGTTCGTAATAGGCCGCGTACATCTGGCGATAGGCGTCGAGCTTCTCAGCCAGGTAGGCGTCGTCCTGGAGCCGCGCGGGATCGAGCGTCAGCGGCGCGATCTTGGTGCGCAGGAAGTGGTCGGGGCACGAAGTGCCGACGGCGGCGAGCCGTTCGAACTCGGCCGAGTTCACGAACTCGAGCGCCTCGGCATCGTCGGACCAGTGGCCGACCTTGCGCCGCGCGCCGGTCATCAAGCCGCGTAAGCGCGGCATCAGGTCGGCGGCGATGGCGGTCCGATCGGCGGACACGGAACGGACCGCGCCGCCAAATGCCGGGCGTCCGCCGAGCTTGGAATTGAGGAACGCGGCGGCTTCGGCGATCAGTTCGATCGTGTGCTCGTAGCAAGCTTTCGCGCTGTCGGCCCAGCAGATGATTCCATGGCCGGCCAGCATGACGCCTTCGAGACCGGGATTGGCCGCGACATAGTCGCGCAACTGGACGCCGAGGGTGTAGCCGGGCCGCTTCCACGGCAGCCAGCCGATCCGTCCGCCCCAGATCTCGCGCGTGGCGGCCTCTCCGCCCGACGATGCGGCCAGTGCAATGATCGCGTCCGGGTGGACGTGATCGACATGCGCGAATGGCAGCAGCGAGTGCAGGGGCGTGTCGATCGATGCGGCGCGGCCATTCAGGTTGAACGTGCAATGCGGCAAGTAACCGACCATCTTGTCGTCGTCGTCAGGCCCGGCGTAGTGCTGTTCCAGCGCGAGCAGCTTGTCCTGATAAAGCGTCGCGAAACCGTCCAGCTTCATTGAACCGATGTCACCGCCGGAACCCTTGACCCACAGCACTTCGACCGCGTCGCCGGTGAGCGGATCGATCTCGGTCAACTTGGCCGAGGTGTTGCCTCCGCCGAAGTTCGTGACCGTCAGGTCGGAGCCGAGCAGGTTCGAGCGATAGAGCAGCAACTCAGACGGCGAGAGCACCGCTGCGCCAGCGTCATCCCAGTGGCTGACGGGGACCGCAAAGGGCAAAGCGGCATCGATGGGGGCTTGGACGTTCATGTCAGCCCAGTAACATTACGGCTTCCCTCAATCAATCCGATTCGATATCAAACGATCAATACTGATCATCGTGTGACGGGAGAGAACAGGCTTGGCATCGGACGTCGTCATCGTCGTCGACATCGGCAAGACGTTGAGCAAGGTGACCCTGTGGTCGGCTGGCGGGCAGCTGCGTGACCGGCAGGTGCGCCAGAACCAGGTCGTCGCGGTTGACGGGATCCGCCGGCTGGACGCGGCGGGCATCGGTGCGTGGCTGATCGAGGCGCTGGGCAAGTATCGCGGCCAAAGCGTTACGCACATCATCCCGGTGGCGCACGGCGCGGGGGTGGCGGTGATAGTGGGCGACAAGCTCGCCTTTGCCCCGCTCGATTATGAACAAGCGATCCCGGACGACGTGCTCACCGCGTACCGCGCCGGGCGCGATCCGTTTCCGGTCACCGGTTCGCCGGCGCTGCCCGATGGCCTTAACATCGGCAGCCAACTCGCCTGGGCCGAGTATCTGTATCCCGATGCCATGGAGCAGGGCCTGCTGGTCCCCTGGGCGCAATACTGGGCGTGGTTCCTGTCCGGTGCCGCCGTGACAGAAGTGACCAGCCTGGCCTGCCACAGCGATCTGTGGGCGCCAGACCTCGGGACATTTTCACCCATGGCGCAGCGCGCGGGCTGGGCCGAGCGCTTTGCCCCCATGGCCCGCGCCGGAGATACGATCGGCACGCTGCGGCCGGAGCTCGGCGCGGCAACGGGCCTTTCGGACAAGGTCCGCGTGCTCGCCGGTCTGCACGATTCCAATGCGGCCTTGCTGGCCTCGCGCGGCTTTGCCGAACTGGCGCGCAAGGAAGTGACGACGCTTT
>JBDSOM010000028.1:0-5527 GCA_039914785.1 Novosphingobium sp. | reverse complement strand
GCTGACCACCGCCACCCCCATCAACACCAGGACGGTGATGATGTTCTGCGGATCCTGGACGGTGAAGGTGTGGGTCGGCGGGATGAAGAAGAAGTTGTAGGCAAGCGTCGAAACCAGGCCGGTGACGACGCCGGTTCGCAGGCCATAACGCGTCGCCGCGACCATCACGGGCAGCAAGTAGAGCAGCCCGATGTTGGTGATGCTCTCGCCCGCGAAGATGGCGAGGCCTACGATTGTGACCAGGGCGGTGAGTCCCAGCGAAATGAGATAGCCGCCCGGCTTTCCCCAGGCTCCCGGTTTGCGCTGCGGCGGATTGGTGACGCCGGTTTCCGCCATGGGCAAGACGTGCACCGCGATGCCGGGCGTTTCGCGGACCAGCCGGTCCACGACCGAGCCGTGGCGCAGCTCGAACCAGCGCGAGCGGAACGATTTGCCGACGATCAGCTGCGTCGCCCGCGCATCCACCGTGAACCGCTTCAGCCCGTCGAGCACGGTTTCGGCCGGGATCGTTGCCACTTGTCCGCCGAGCTGCGCGGCCAGATGCAAGGTTTCGGACAGCTTCGCCCGGTCGATGTCGGACAGCGTGGCGCTTCGGGGGGTTTCGATATTCACCGCGGTCCACGGCGCGCGCAGGGCGTCCGCGAGGCGCTTGGCCGCGCGCACCAGTTCCGCCGAGCCCGGCAGCTCGCTGACCGCGACGACCAGGCGGTCGCCCGCCGCCCAGGTTCCGGCGAGGGCGTGGGCGCGAACGTAGTCGAGCATCTGGGCATCGACGGCCTGGGCCGCATAGCGCAGCGCCATTTCGCGCAGCGCGGACAGATTGGACTTGGAGAAGAAGTGTCCGAGCGCGCGGGTCGCTTCCTGGGGAATGTAGACTTTCCCGTCCTTGAGCCGCTCGATCAGTTCATCGGGGGGGATGTCGACGATCTCGATCTCGGCGCTTTCGAGCACGCGGTCGGGCAGGGTCTCGCGCACTCGGACCCGGGTGAACGAAGCGACGACGTCGTTGAGGCTTTCGAGGTGCTGGATGTTGAGCGTCGAAAAGACGTCGATGCCCGCCGCCAGCAGTTCCTCCACGTCCTGGTAGCGCTTGTCGTGCCGGCTCCCCGGCGCGTTGGTGTGGGCGAGTTCATCGACCAGGACGAGCTGGGGTCGCCGCGACAGGATGGCGTCGATGTCCATCTCGTCGAAGGCGCGGTTCTGATGTTGGACCGGCCGGCGCGCGACGACCTCGAACCCGTGGACCTTGGCCTCGGTCTCGCGCCGCCCATGAGTCTCGACCACGCCGATCACGACATCGCTGCCGGCCGCCAGCCGCGCCGCGCCTTCGCCCAGCATCTCGTAAGTCTTGCCGACGCCGGGGGCGGCCCCGAGGAAGACCTTGAGACGGCCGCGCCCTTCCTGCGCGGCAGCGCGGAGCAAGGCCTGGGGATCGGGGCGGGCGTCGTTCACTGCGCGGGTATTGCGCCTGTTCCGGCCTCGCTGTCGAGCGCCCGGTTGAGTTCGAGCACGTTGACCCGCGGCTCGCCCAGGAAGCCGAGGAGCGGCTCCTCGGTGTGGCGGGCGATCAGGGCGCGCAGTGCCGTCTCAGGCAGGCCGCGCGCGCCCGCTACCCGCGCGGCCTGAAAAGCCGCCGCTTCGGGGCTGATGTGGGGATCGAGCCCCGAAGCGGACGTAGTCACCAGATCGGCGGGTACGATGCGGCCCTCTGGTGTGGGGTGAAGCGCGGCGAGGTCCGCCTTGACGCGGTCGGCCAGGGCCTGGCTGGTCGGTCCCAGGTTGGAGCCGGCCGAAGCGGTCGCGTCGTAGCCCTTGCCGGCGGCGGAGGGACGGCCGTGGAAGTAGCCCGGTTCGGAGAACTGCTGCCCGATCAGGTGAGAGCCGACGATCTTGTCGCCGGCGCGGATCAGGCTGCCGCCCGCTTGCGCCGGGAAAATCAGCTGGCCGATCCCGGTCAGCGCGGCGGGGTACGCGAGGCCGAGCAGAGCTGCGAACAACACGGTCAGCACGAGTGCGGGCCGGATGGCGGAAGTGAAGTCCTTGAGCATGGTTTCTGTCCTCAGGCGAGGTTGAGCCCGGCCACGGCCAGGTCGATGAGCTTGATGCCGATGAACGGCGCGATCAGGCCGCCAAGACCGTAGACTGCAAGGTTGCGCGCCAGCATGGGGCCGGCGCCCATCGGTTTGTAGGCGACGCCGCGCAGCGCCAGCGGTACGAGCAGTGGGATGATCAGCGCGTTGAACATGATCGCCGACAGGATCGCGCTCCCCGGCGAAGCGAGGTGCATCACATTCAGCACGCCGAGCCCCGGATAGAGCACGACGAACATCGCCGGGATGATCGCGAAGTACTTGGCGACGTCGTTCGCCACCGAGAACGTCGTCAGCGCGCCGCGGGTCATCAGCAACTGCTTGCCGAGCCCGACGATCTCGATGAGCTTGGTCGGGTCGCTGTCGAGATCGACCATGTTGCCGGCCTCGCGGGCGGCCTGGGTGCCGGTGTTCATCGCGACCCCGACGTCGGCCTGGGCCAGCGCCGGCGCGTCGTTCGTGCCGTCCCCGCACATCGCGACCAGCCGTCCGCCGCGCTGTTCCTTGCGGATCAGCTCAAGCTTGTCCTCGGGCGTGGCTTCGGCGAGGAAATCGTCGACGCCGGCTTCGGCGGCGATCGCCGCGGCGGTCAGCGGGTTGTCGCCGGTGATCATGACGGTGCGGATGCCCATGCGCCGCAACTCGGCGAAGCGCTCGCGCACCCCGGCCTTGATCACGTCCTTGAGCGCGATGATTCCGAGCAGGCGTCCGTCCTGGGCCACGGCGAGCGGGGTTTGGCCCGAGCGGGCGACTTCTTCGGTGATCCGGCGCAGCTCGGCGGCAATGGCGGTAGCCGCGGCCTCGGGATTGGCGCGCAAGATCGCATCGACCGCGCCTTTCTGTGTCAGTTGACCCGCGATCCGGATCCCGGAAATACGGGTCTGGGCGGTGAAAGGAATGATCTCGGCGCCGCCCGGCAACGCGCTCACGGTGATCGCGAATTTCTCACGCGCCAGGACCACGACCGAGCGGCCCTCGGGGGTCTCGTCGGCCAGGCTGGCGAGCGATGCGGCCCCCGCCAGCTCCGCGACGGTAATGCCCGTCAGCGGCCGGAACTCGCTGGCCTGCCGATCGCCGATGGTGATCGTGCCGGTCTTGTCGAGCAGCAGCACGTCGACGTCGCCGGCGGCTTCGACCGCGCGGCCCGACTTCGCCAGCACGTTGAAGCGCACGAGCCGGTCCATGCCCGCGATGCCGATCGCCGACAGCAGCGCGGCGATGGTCGTCGGGATCAAGGTGATCAGCAGCGCCGCCAGGATGGCGATGGGAATGCTGCCCCCCGCATAGCTGGCGAAGCTGGGGATGGTCGCCACGGCGATCAGGAAGATGATCGTCAGGCCGACGAGCAGGATGGTCAGCGCGATCTCGTTCGGCGTCTTCTGGCGCTCCGCCCCTTCGACGAGCGCGATCATCCGGTCGAGGAAGCCCTGGCCGGGATCCTGGGTGACGCGCACCTTGATGACGTCGGAGATGACGCGCGTGCCCGCGGTGACCGCGGAACGATCGCCCCCGGCCTCGCGGATCACCGGCGCGCTTTCGCCGGTGATCGCCGCTTCGTTGACCGACGCGGCACCTTCGATCACTTCGCCGTCGGCGGGAATGAGGTCGCCGGTCTCGACCAGCACGATCTCGCCGCGCTTGAGCTGGGAAGCCGGAACGGTGCGGCCGTCCGCCAGCTTCGCGGTCAGTTCGGACTTGGCGGCGCGGAGCGAGGCGGCCTGGGCGCGGCCGCGACCTTCGGCCAGCGCCTCGGCGAACGTGCCGAACAGCACGGTCAACCACAGCCAGCCGATCAGCTGCACCTGAAAGCCGACGCTGAGGCCGCTCCCGCCGAGCACCAGCAGCACCATGAGCAGCATGGCGACCACGGCGGTCGTGAACAGGACCGGGTTCTTGATCAGGTGCCGGGGCGTCAGCTTGCGGAAGGCATCGCCGATCGCCGGAACGACCAGCTTGGCGGAAAACATCGATGTTACTGTGGTCACGGGATGTGCCCCCTTCAAAAGAGCTGGCCGGAGACCATCGCGAGATGATCCGCGATGGGGCCGAGCGCGAGGCCGGGAAGGAACGTCAGGCCGCCGACGATCAGGATGATCCCCACGAGCAGCCCGATCCACAGCGGGCCGGTGGTCGGGAAGGACCCGGCCGTTTCCGGGGTGTACTTCTTGGCCGCGAGGCTCCCCGCGATGGCGAGCGCCGGCACGATCACGAAGAACCGCCCGATCCACATCGCGACCGCCAGCAGCCCGTTGTAGAACGGCGTGCCGGCGGTCAGGCCGGCGAAGGCCGAGCCGTTGTTGCCGGTGGCGGAACTGAAGGCATAGAGGATCTCTGTAAACCCGTGCGGGCCCTTGTTCAGCGGCCCCGCAAGCCCGCCCGGCAGCACTGCGCTGATCGCGGTAAGGCCTAGGATGCAGAGCGGCAGCATCGCGATCGCCAGGACCGCCAGCTTGACCTCGCGGCCTTCGATCTTCTTGCCGACATATTCCGGCGTCCGCCCGACCATCAGCCCGGCGATGAACACCGCGAGCAGGGCGAACAGCAGAAAGCCGTAGATGCCCGCGCCGACGCCCCCGACGACGATCTCGCCAAGCTGAATGTTGAACAGCGGGATCATTCCGCCGAGCGCGGTGAAGCTGTCGTGCATGGCGTTGACCGCGCCGCATGAGGCCGCGGTGGTGATGACCGAGAACAGCGCACTGGCGGCCACGCCGAAGCGGACTTCCTTGCCCTCCATGTTGCCGCCCATCACGCCCAGGCTGTGCATCATCGGCGTGCCCCCGGCTTCCTGCCAGTAGGTGACGCTGACGCCCGCCAGAAACAGCACCATCATCGCGGTCAGGATCGCCCAGCCCTGGCGGGTATTGCCCACGGCCTTGCCGAAGCACCAGGTGAGACCTACCCCGATGGCGAAGATCGAGAGCATCTGGACGAAGTTGACCAGCGCGGTCGGATTTTCGAACGGGTGCGCCGAGTTGGCGTTGAAGAAGCCGCCACCGTTGGTGCCGAGCATCTTGATCGCTTCCTGGCTGGCAACCGGCCCGAGCACGATGGTTTGCCTCGCGCCTTCGAGCGTCGTCGCGTCGATCGAGGTGGCGAAAGTCTGCGGCACGCCGCTGGCGATCAGGAACACGGCATAGACCAAGCAGATCGGCAGCAGGACGTAGAGCGTCACGCGGGTGCAATCTGCCCAGAAGTTCCCGACGCTCGCCGCCTCCCGCCGCGCGAATCCGCGGAACAGCGCGAAGGCCACCGCGATGCCGGTGGCTGACGACAGGAAATTATGGATCGTCAGGCCGAGCATCTGACTGAGATTGGAGAGCGCGGCTTCGCCCGAATACCACTGCCAGTTGGTGTTGGTGGTGAAGCTGACCGCGGTGTTCAGCGCGCCGTCGGCGGTCATGCCGGGCAGTCCGCGCGGGTTCATCGGCAGGCTG
>JBDSOM010000080.1:0-11481 GCA_039914785.1 Novosphingobium sp. | reverse complement strand
ATCAAGAGGTATGGCCATACGACCGTTGGCCATGTGACTTAACACCGTTGCCTGCTTAATTTTGAGGCTCGCTGCGAGGGCTCGCAGTCCGCCAGGATTGCGAGCGGTGTGTCGCTCGAGCCCGTTGCGGAGCAAGCCAGCAGCGCAACTATCCGCGTATGGGTAACTATCAGTCACAGTAGGGCTCCAGGGGTCTCTCGTTGCACGGCGACGTGTAGTGTGGTATACAGCACACAAGGCATCCCCGCCACCATAAATTATGAGAGACCACAATGACCCCCCTGCTTACCGAGACCGAGACCGCTGAAATTCTCCAGATGAGCCCGCGCTCAGTTCGGAAGGCGAGGCACGAAGGTGGGCTGCCATTCGTGCGCCTTGGTCGGCTGGTGCGCTATCGCATGGAAGACGTCGAGGCGTTTATCGCGATGTCCACCGTCTCGAACGACGGCCTATTCACCACAAACACATCACGCCGTGTAAACACTGGCTCGGGGGTCAAAACCTTCAGCGCACGGCAAGCCGAGGCTGGCAATGACCGTCTATAAGCCCGCCAACAGCCCCAACTACCTTTACGACTTTCAACTACACGGTCGACGCTACCACGGCACGACCGGTTGCCGGTCAAAACGCGACGCACAGGCTGTCGAGAACCGCAGACGCGCCGAGGCCGCGCTCCCTACGACAAAGCGCCCACCGATCACTGTCGATGAAGCCTGCGGTCTCTACCAAGAGAAGGTGGAAGAGTTACCTTCCTGGAAAACCATGGAATACATGCTCAAGGAACTGGTCGCTGGCTTAGGGAAGAAGAAGCTGGTCGGCGAGGTAGGGCAGCGCGATCTCCAGAAATACTTCGCGGGCCGACGGCGGGGCCGGTCACCGTCAACCGTCAACCGTCAACCGTGAGATCGAGAACGCGCGTGCTGTGTGGCGACATGCCGAAAAAAGCCGTTACGACATTGGAGAGATGCCTGACTGGCGTGCGCTTCGCCTCAAGACGAATCGCCATCCTCCGAGGGAACTATCCTTCGATGAAGAGGAGCGCCTATTCGTTCATCTCCGTGGTGACGTGAAGGATGCGGTGGACTTCCTGCTCAAATCTGGCTGGCGACGAGACGAGGTACTTAAACTTCGCTGGTCTGACTGTAACGTCGAACTGAAGCACGCCACGACGCGCATCAAGGGCGGCGACGTCGTGACCCGCCCCTTAAGTAAAGCCTTGCTCGCCATCATCGAGCGGCAGACAAAGGCAGGGCCTTATGTGTTCACCTACGAGTGCCAGCAGAGCCGCGCCAAGCGCCGAAAGGGGGAACGCTACCCTCTCACTGCCACATCGCTACGCAAACCGTTTGCCCAGGCTCTTATCGACGCCAAGATCTCGGCGTTCCGCCTGCACGATCTCCGGCACACTCGCGGGACTCGCATCGTGCGATCGACGGGCTCATTGGCTGCGGCAAAGGAAGCGTTAAAACACCGAAGCATCGCTACGACACTGCGGTATGCTCACGTCATGGATGAAGATGTTCGTCGCGCGCTTGAAGCGAGCGATCACCGAAATAATACCGAAGAGCAGCCCGACCAACAGCTGAAAGCGTAGGTTTTCTGCGCTGCAGAGAGTGTCAGTGCATCACCGTGTAAACGAGATGCTCTACCAACTGAGCTAACCGCCCGATCGCTCGGATGCTCGCGCTATCGCTGGGTTTCTGCGCAGCGTCAACCAATGCTGAACGGACAGAACCGGGACTGTGTGGCTGGGACAGAGGCGACGGCAGGGGGTGCAATGTAGCCTTCGCGATCACTGCGGCACTACTCGAGTCGGCCCGGCCCTAAGCCACCTGAGTGCCCGATGCTCGTCATGGGGTTGTCACGTAAAACACGCATCGCGCTCCCCAGGAGGGCGTGATGCGTCGTTATTGGGTAGTCGATTCGCTGGTTTTGGGGTGCACCGCGCTTGTGCTCGCGGCCCCCGCCGTAGCGCTTGCCGATGTGCTCGAGATCGGGTCACACGGCGCGGCGTGGATTACCGGCGGGCCGGTCCAGGCCGCAGACCAGGATACAGCGCAGTATGCGAAAGAGTCTGGGGATGAGTCCGGGCCTGAGCTTGGCGCGCATCGCGTGACCGTCATTCCAGACAGCGCGGGTCCGGCGCAGTGGCGTGGGCGGGTGGCTGAGCTTGCGGCCAAGTACGACATCAGCCCCGACTTGCTCGAAGCGGTGGTGTGGCAGGAGAGCCGGTGGCGGACGGGGGCGGTTTCGCCGGTCGGGGCGCGGGGGCTGACGCAGTTGATGCCGGGGACCGCGCGCCAGATGGGCGTCAACCCGCACGATCCCCATGCCAACCTCGAAGGCGGCGCGCGTTATCTGCGGATGCAGCTCGATGCGTTCGGCGGCGACGTCGAGAAGGCGCTGGCCGCGTACAACGCCGGGCCGGGCCGCGTGATCGCGGCCGGCGGCATTCCGCGCATTCGTGAGACCCAGAACTACGTCGCGTCGATCATGGCGCGGCTCAGCGATCCAGTCCGGAGATGATTGTCATGCGTGCCTTGCGCCTTCTGCCCTTTGCCGCCTTGCTTGCCGCCCTGCCGCAGGCCGCGTTCGCGCAGGCCGTCAACCCGCAGGGCTCCGGCCCGATCGTCGCCGCGCTCAGCTGGCTGCAGGGCACGCTGCTGGGCAACGTCGCCACCGCCGTGGCGGTGATGGCGGTCGCGGCGGTCGGCTTCATGATGCTGACCGGGCGGCTCAACTGGCGCTTCGGCGCGACCGTGATCATCGGCTGCTTCGTGCTGTTCGGCGCAGGCGCGATCGTGTCGGGCATCCAGTCCGCCGCGGCGGTCGGGTGAGGGGCTGAGCCGATGG
Organism: Novosphingobium sp.; assembly: GCA_039914785.1. Lineage (GTDB taxonomy): Bacteria > Pseudomonadota > Alphaproteobacteria > Sphingomonadales > Sphingomonadaceae > Novosphingobium. The sequence continues at coordinate 8,628 of JBDSOM010000080.1, read as the reverse complement.
ACCTCGCCCGCTTCCCCATCCACCGCGCACTGACGCGGCCGCAGATGTTCGCGGGGGTGACCTACAGCTTCTTCATCATCAATGCCGCGGTCACGACCGAGCTGTTCCTGATGACCAAGAGCTTCCTCACGCTGCCCGCCGCACTGGCGATCCACGCGGTGGGCTATCTTGCGTGCCTGCGCGAGCCGCGGGTGTTCGATCTGTGGCTGACCAAAGTCAGCCGCTGCCCGCGGGTCAGGAACTGGCAGCGCTGGGGTTGCAACAGCTACGCACCATGATGGGGCACGGATAATGGGTATCTTCACTGGACCTGCGGCATGGGCTAAAAAAGAGGCGCTTGCGGGCGAGCGGCTGCCGTATCATTCGCTGCTCGACGAGAACGTCATGCTGCTCGCCGACGGCGCGGTAATGATGGGCCTGGTGGTGCCGGGGATCTCGTTCGAGACCGCCGACAGCGCAGAGCTCGACGCCCAGACCGCGACCCGCGAGGTCATGCTGCGCAGCGCGCTCGATGCGCGCTTCGTGCTCTACCACCATGTGATCCGCCGGCGCGTCCACGTCGAGATGGACGGCGCGTTCGAGGACCCGCTGGCGGCCCACATCGACAATCGCTGGCGCGAGCAGCTCGCCGGCGGCACGCTGTACGTGAACGACCAGTTCGTCACGCTGGTGCGCCGCCCCGCGCGCGGCAAGGCCGGCTGGGCGGACAAGCTCACCCGCCTGATGCAGCGCGGCCGCGCGCCGGTCACCGCCGATGCAGGCGACGTGCGGGCGCTGCGCGCCGCGGCCACCGCGATGGTAGCCTCGCTGGGGCAATACGGCGCGCGGATCCTGGGCGATTATCCAGGCGCCGGTGGGACCTGCTCCGAAGTGCTGGAGCTGCTCTCGGCCCTCTACAACGGCGAGATGCGCCCGGTGCGCCGCCCGGCCGACGACACCCGGATCGGCTTGATGCTTCCGTACAAGCGGATCAACTTCGGGCTCGACGCGCTCGAGCAGCGCGGCGCGGGCGATACCGGCTTTGCGGCGCTGCTGAGCCTCAAGGATTATCCCGACAGCACCGGCCCGGGCCTCATGGACGCGCTGCTGCGGCTGCCGTTCGAGCTGGTCCTGACCGAGAGCTACGCCCCATCGGACCGCCAGGTCGCGCGCGAGCGGATCGACCTGGCCGTCCGCCGGCTCAAGTCCGCCGACGAAGAGGCGATGGCCGAGCGCCGCGAGATGCAATCGGCGCGCGATGCGCTGGGCACCGGCGCGGTCGGGTTCGGCGATCACCACCTCACGATCATGGTCCGCTCCGAACGGCTGAGCCGGCTCGACGAGATTGCGGCTGCGTGCGCCGCCGCGCTCGCCGATACCGGCGCGGTCGCGGTGCGCGAGGACGTCAACCTCGAGCCCGCCTTCTGGGGCCAGTTCCCTGGCAACGAGGCGTATATCGTGCGCCGCGCGCTGATCTCGAGCATGAACATGGCGTGCTTCGGGAGCCTGCACGGCTTTGCGCTCGGCCAGGCGAGCGGCAACCACTGGGGCGAGGCGGTGGCGCTGCTCCAGACCACCAGCGCGACCCCGTTCTTCTTCAACTTCCATGCTGGCGATTTGGGCAACTTCAGCGTCATCGGCCCGTCGGGCTCGGGCAAGACGGTGGTGATGAACTTCCTGGCGGCGCAAGCGCAGAAGTTCTCGCCGCGCACGATCCTGTTCGACAAGGATCGCGGCGCCGAAGTGTTCATCCGCGGCATCGGCGGGATCTACAGCCGCATCGCCGCCGGGCACCCGACCGGGTTCAACCCGCTCGCACTGCCCGATAGTCCGATCAACCGCGCGTTCCTGCGCGACTGGCTCGGCGTGCTGCTCGCCGCCAGCGGCCCCGAAGAGCTCGCCACGATCGCCGGCGCGATCGACGCGGCGTACGCCAACGATGCCTCGCTGCGCCGCCTGTCGCACTTCCGCGAGCTACTCGCGGGCAGCCGCCGGCCCCAGCCTGGCGACCTTGCCGGCCGGCTCGACGCGTGGATTGCCCATGGTCCTAATGGGGGCGGCGAGCATGGCTGGCTGTTCGACAACGCCGAGGACCGCCTCGACTTGTCCGCACGCACCCTGGGCTTCGACATGACCGCGCTGCTGGAGACCCCGCGGCTGCGCACGCCGGTCATGATGTACCTGTTCCACCGGATCGAGGAGCGGCTCGACGGCCACCCGACGATGATCCTGATCGACGAAGGCTGGAAGGCGCTCGACGACGAGGTCTTCGCGGCGCGGATCCGCGACTGGCTCAAGACGCTGCGCAAGCGCAACGCACTCGTCGGGTTCGCGACCCAGTCGGCCCGCGATGCGCTCGACAGCCGGATCGCGACCGCGCTGGTCGAGCAGACCGCGACGATGATCTTCATGCCCAACGCCCGCGCCCGGGCCGAGGACTACTGCGAGGGCTTCGGGCTGACCCATCACGAGCTCGACCTGATCCGCAGCTTGCCGGCGCACAGCCGCTGCTTCCTGATCCGCCAGCCAGACGCCTCGGTCGTTGTGCGCCTCGACCTGTCCGGCATGCCCGAGGTGCTGACCGTACTGTCGGGCCGCGAGAGCACTGTGCGCCGTCTCGACACGCTGCGCGCCCAGTACGGCGATGGGCCGGCTAACTGGTATCCGGCGCTCACCGGCGAACTGTGGCCGGGCGAAGCGGGCGACGCCGATGGCGAAGCGCTGTGGATCGAGGCCGCGGAATGACGCTCTGCGCTGCGCTCACCGAGCGGGCCTCGGACGGTGTCGCCGCGGCGCTGCGCGCGGTCGATTGCCTGGCCAACGAGACGACCTCGGCCGCGTTCGGGCGGTTGTTCGGCACGAACGGCGCGTTGCTGCCGGTGCTGACGATCATCCTGACGCTGTACATCGCGTTCTTCGCGATCTCGCTGCTGACCGGACGCAGCCGCCTCGGCATCTCCGCGCTCACCCCGCGGATGATGACGCTGGGGCTCGTGCTGACGTTCGCCACGAGCTGGGTCGCCTACCAGAGCGTGGTGTGGAACCTGGCCGTCGGCGCGCCCGACCAGGTCGCCGGGATCCTGATGGGCGGGGTCAAGGACGGCGGCGCTTCGGCGACCCAGCTGTTCGGCGACCGGATCGACATCATCTTCGCCGCGATCGCCGACGCGGCCAACAACACTTCGGTGGGCCAGGGCGCGTCCGACGTCGCGCGGACCGCCGCCCAGGGCAGCTTCAGCCCGGGCAACCTGATGTGGCTTGCGGCGCTGCTGCTGATGCTCGGCACCGTCGGCGTGCTGGTCACCGCCCGGATCGCGCTCGCGGTGCTGCTGGCGCTCGGCCCGGTGTTCGTCGTGTTCGCGCTGTTCCCCGGCACCCGCGGCCTGACCGCCGGCTGGCTGCGCGGCCTCGTCATGACCGCGGCAACCCCGCTGTTCGTCGTCGTGGGCGGCGGGATCATGCTCGAACTGCTCGTCCCGGTCGTCGCCAACCTGAGCGCCGGCACCGGCATCGACGGCCGCGCCTCGGTCGCCCTGTTCGTCATCGCCGCCGTCCACGTCGCCCTCATGGGTATGGTGCTCAAGGTCGTGGGATCAATGGTCGCCGCATGGAATGTCTTTGGCCTCGCCGGCCGCGAGAGCGACACGAACCGGCCAGTGTCCGATCCGGCGGTAGTCAGCGTCAACGGCGTCAACGTCAACGGCGGCACCGTCACCGGGACGCAACAGACCGCCGCCAGCCCATCCCGGCGGGTCTTGATCGCGGCGACGCCCACGACGTTGGCTGTTGCAATGCCGGCCTCTTCCGCGCCGAACTCCCAGGGCGGCCGGGGCGCCACGATGGTCACCCAGATCTCCGGTTCGGCTGCCTCCGTCCCGGTGCTGGCGCGGCAGCGCGCGCGCGGCGTCGGCAGCCGGTTCAGCACTACACCCAGACACGCTCGGGAGATTTCACGATGATCCGCTTCGCGCTCACGGCAGCGGCTGCATGCCTGGTCGCCATTCCGGCGCTTGCCGGCGACGCGCGCCTGCTGACCCACCGCTACAACGCCGAGGAGGTCGTGCGCGTCCAAGGGCAGATCGGCGTCCAGGCGTCGATCGCCTTCGCCGACGACGAACTGATCGAGAATGTCGCCATCGGCGACAGCGCGAGCTGGCAGGTCACCCCGAACAAGCGGGCCAACCTGCTGTTCGTGAAACCGCTCAGCCCGCGTGCGCGGACCAACATGACCGTCGTCACCGACCGCCGCACCTACTTTTTCGACCTCGTTTCAGCCGGCGGCGGTGCGCCCCTCTACGTGTTGCGCTTCACGTATCCTGACGAACCCCGGCACAATGCTGGCAAACCTGGCGCCCTGCCCGTTATGGCAATGAGCGCCGAGGAGGCTCAGGCCGTCGCCGCGCCCCCGGCCGAAGCACAGCCGGACCCGGCCAAGCTCAACTTCGCCTGGCGCACCCGTGGCAAGGCGCAGCTGCTGCCCTCGCGGATCTACGACGACGGCACCTCCACCTACCTGACCTGGCCCGCCAAGGCGCTGCTTCCAGCGATGCAGATCAAGGACGACAAGGGCGTCGAAGGTCCGGTCAACTACGCGGTCCGGGGCGAAGTGCTGGTGGTCGAAGGCGTGCCCGACGTCATCGTCCTCCGCTCGGGCAAGGAGGTCGCCGAGCTCCTCCGCCAGACGCCGCCGCGTGCCGCCGAGCCGGCAGTGGCCACTATAGCCGCCATCCCGGCTATCCCAGCCCCCGAACCGAAGGCCCAGTAAGCCATGCGTCTCAACCGCCGCCTGCCGAAGCACATCGACGCCGCCAACGACCGCGACCCCCGCGAAGGCATGAGCGCCGAGATCATCGACCTCACCACGCGCAATGTCCTGCCGACCGTCACCCAGCGCAAGCCGCGCTCCGATGGACTAGGCCTCGCCGCGGGCGTTGCGCTCGTTGGCTTGCTGGGCGCAGCGACCCTGTGGAACCTCAATTCCTCACGGCAGGTCAACCCGCCGGCCCAAACCGTCACGGCTCCCGTCCCCGCACGAGTCGACGCCGCGCCGCCAGTCCCGCTTCAGGCGATCACCCCAGCCCCGGCAGCGCCGCCGCAACAAGCGGTCTACGCCGCGCCGCCGCAGAGAGCTCCGGCGCTGGCCCCTGGCCTCAATCCGCACGCCTCGCCGACGGTCGTGTTCGATTCGAGCGCGCTGCCGACCGCACTGATCGCACCATCGGTTCCCATCGGCTCCACTGCTCCGAACGGCGGCACGGGCAATGGCAACGACGATTTCTCCAGCCGCGTCGGCGGCGTCGGCGGCGGTCCTGCCACTGCGACGCAAATGATCGAGCCCAAGACCACGGTCACCCAGGGCACCCTGATCCCCGCAGTGCTGGAGACTGCGATCGACACCGATGTGCCCGGATACGTCCGCGCGATCGTGTCCGCCGACGTCCGCTCGTTTGACGGAACGCGGGTACTCGTCCCGCGCTCATCGCGCCTGATCGGGCAGTACAAGAGCGGCCTCCAGGCCGGGCAAAAGCGCGCCTATGTGATCTGGACCCGCCTGATTCGGCCCGACGGCGTCTCGGTCAACATCGCCTCTCCGGCGGTCGCCTTTTCGGGCGAGACCGGCCTCGCCGGAAAGGTCAACAGCCACTTCTTCGCGCGGTTCGGCTCGGCGATGCTGCTCTCGGTGATCACCGGGCTCTCGTCGGTCGGCAACAACGCCGCGCTGATGCTCGGCGGCCAGAGCGCCGCCGCCGCCGCCGTCGGCCAATCGGGCCAGATCGGCCCGACGGTTCGCGTCCGCCAGGGCCAGCCGATCCGCGTCTTCACCGCGCGCGACCTCGACTTCTCGAAGGTCACGACGGAGTGAGCGAGCCCGTCCGCGTCCTGCCGTTGCCGGACTTGGCCCCTGTAGAGGCGGGCGCGGCGGCGCGTAGCGTCTATCTCGACGCCTACCTCGCGCCGTTCCGGCAGTGGCTGGATCGCGAGACGGTGACCGAGATCCTGGTCAATCGCCCGGGCGAGGTGTGGGTCGAGGACGCAGCGCGCTCTGGCATGCAGCGCATCGACAGGCCCGAAATCGACGGCCAGCTGCTCCAGCGCCTCGCCGAGCAGATCGCCCGGATCAGCCACCAGGGCATCAATCGCGAACATCCACTGCTCGCCGCGATGCTTCCCGACGGCGCCCGGGTCCAGCTGGTGGGCCCGCCGGCAACGCGCGCGCACTGGGCATTAGCCATCCGCCGCCACCGGTTGCTGGACTTGGCTCTCGACGCCTACGACCGCGGCCCCATCCCCGAACAGGTGATAATGCCGATGCCCAACGCCAGGGCCGAACCGATCGCCTTCCTGCGCGAGGCGATCGCGCGGCGAAAGACGATCCTGATCTCCGGCGGCACGTCGACGGGCAAGACGACGTTTCTCAACGCGATGTTGCGAGAGATCCCGCCACATGAGCGCGTCGTCCTGGTCGAGGACACCGCGGAACTCAAGCTGCCCAGCGCCAATGGCGTCGGGCTCATCGCGGTCAAAGGCGAACTCGGCGAAGCGAAAGTCTCGGCGAACGACCTCCTCCAGGCCGCCTTGCGCCTGCGCCCCGACCGGATCGTTCTGGGCGAACTGCGCGGCAGTGAAACCGTCAGCTTTTTGCGCGCCATCAACACCGGCCATCCCGGCTCGTTCTCCACCGTCCATGCCAACAGCCCACGCGGCGCGCTCGACCAGATCAGCCTCATGGCCATGCAATCCGGCATCGGCCTGACCCGGGCAGAGACGCTGGAATATGCGACCTCGGTGATCGACATCGTCGTCCAGCTCGACCGCATCGACGGCAAGCGTGGGATCGCGGCTATCGCGGAATCCACAGCCCTTATTTAAGGGTGCGGATTTGAGGACTGGAGGGTGATTCAGCACGGGCGGAATGCTGTGCCGACGATCGGGAAATCCGATACCGCCAGAAACCCCTCGCGGTGAGACGACAATGAAATTCACCCCAGCGCTTCGGCAGGCCCGGTTTCGGGAAACCAGCGCCTCCGATCAGCGAGCCGCAGCGGTGAAGGTGAAATCGACGATGATCTCGGCCGAAATTGCCTCGAGCGCATCCTGGACCTGATCGCGCTTCACTTGCGCCGGGAGCGAGAGCCGGGCGGCGGCGCGGAACAACAGTTCGCCCGACCACGCACTGTTCTCGGTGCTGGTGACCAGATCCTCGATATTAACGCCCAGCGGGGCCAACGCGGCCGTGACTTCGCGCACGATCCCGGGCCGATCCTGGCCGACGAGTTCGATCTTCAGCGTTTCCGCGGTTCCGGGAGGCGGCGGATCGCCTGCCGCGAGCACCCGGACGTGCAAGCCTTTCGCATCGACGCTGCGGACCGCTTGCTCAAGTTCGGCGACGCGCTCGGGCGCGATTTCCACCAGCACCGCGCCCACGTATTGCCCGCCGAGATGGCTCAAGTGGCTTTCGAGCCAGTTACCGCCCGCGCCGAGCACCGCTTCGGCGAGCGCCTGGGTTAGGCCGGGCCGATCGCTGCCGATCGCCGAGAGGATCATCCTCGAGGTCATGCGTGCTCCTCCCCACGGGTTCAACCGGTGTTAGCTCCGTCTTACCCCGCGCGCCAGCTAGACCAGCAGCGCGCCCGCGCTGGCGAGCTCGGCGAAATAACGCGCCATCCCGTCGGCCGCCTTGTCGGCCAAGCCGATGAAGGCGCGGCGGCGATCGACCTGGTCTTCGATGCGTTCGAGCAGGCCGGTCTCCACCATCTGCGCAATCCAGCGCAGCGCCGTCGTCGGCGGAACGCCCGAGGCGATGCACAACGATGTGACCGAGACCCGCGCATGCTCGGCGCGCGCTGCGGTGAGATCGAGCAGGATGTCCCAGGCCGGATCGGCGAACAGGTCACCGTCGAAGAACCGCGCGCGCAGTTGGCGCTGGCGGATGATCCGCCGGACCAGCTTGGGGTCCGGCAGCGGAGGCCGCGTCGTTCGGGCGAGGCGCTTGTCGGGATCGTCGCTGCCCGCGTTTTGCTCCGGGGAGAACTGCGCCGTCGGGGATTCGAAACGAAATGCACCTTCGCCGACGACTGTGCCGTTCGCATACCCCGGAACCGGCGCGAGCCGGTCCAAGCGCAGCGCGATCTGCGTGACTTGCTCGGTCAGGCGCAGCAGCATCAGGCGGTCTTCCTCGCCCAGTTCGCGCACCCGCAAGTTCGAGATTTGCGCCAGGACCCGCCCCAACGCAACGACGCGCTCGGCCCGGCTTGGGTCGACCAGCAGGTGCGGGGCCGATTGGTCGAGACAGGCGAAAACATCATCAAGCGCCGCGACCGACGTCGAAACCACAAGCTGCGCCCCGGCATGCGCCGCGCGCATATCGAGCTGCGCCAGCGCCGCCAGACCGGCACCCGAGATCACCGGGCAATCGAGGAGCACCACTTCGCCAAGCGGCCGTGCGTCGCCATCGAGCAGGCTCGACACCTCGGATGCCTCCGCGATACGAAACCCCGCGGCCACAGCGTCGTCGCGCATCTGGTCGCGCACGTGCGGACGATCCGCAAAGACCGAGAGCGCGAGCGGCAATGCCGCGGAATCGTTCGCGGGCGACGAGTAAGCGAAGTTGGCTTGCGGCATTTGTTCCGACTCCATTATGGACAGAAC
>JBDSOM010000226.1:0-6951 GCA_039914785.1 Novosphingobium sp. | reverse complement strand
CAAGCTGATCGCCAACGCACTTAAGTAGTCGCGAGCAAACAGCTAGCAGACGGTTGAACCTCGGCGCGGCTGCCGCTAAGCCGCGCTGGCGCACAGGGGCCCCTGTGGCGGAATGGTAGACGCGACCGACTCAAAATCGGTTGTTGAGAGACGTGCCCGTTCGAGTCGGGCCAGGGGCACCAAAATTTGCGAAGGAACGCTCTGCGCGATCCGCCGTTTTCGACCCAGGCAACTGGAGTATCGAAGATGGCTGAGGAACGCGTTACGACTTACGAGACCCCCGCGGGCACGAATACGACGGTGATCCACGAGGGGCCGCCGCGCAGAGGCAGCGGCATGGGGTGGTTGTTCGGTATAGTTTTGCTGATTGCCGTCCTGGCGGTCGTGTACCTGATGGCCGTCCGGGGTGACAGCCAGAGCGCCAAGGACAACGCCATCGCCAACGCCGCGACCGAGGTTGGCACGGCCGCGAAGAAAGTCGGTAGCGCCGCCGAGAACGCGGCGAACAATCTCGAACAGAAATAAGCGTCGAAGGGGAGGTGCCGCTGTAAGCTACGGCGACACCTACTTTGACCGAACTGCGGAAAACCGTATGTTTGGCATTGCGGCCAGGTAATCTGGCGCTGTCAGATTTACCGACATTTTACATCTTGCCGCTAGCCTTCGCCGTGGGACTCCATCCGGGTCCGGAGGTGCCGCAAGAGCCATGATCCGGCTGTTCAAACATTACATACCCCATGCGGTGCTCCTGATGGGGTTGTTCGATGTCGGCTTGCTGTTGCTGGCGGGCGAATTGGCGTTTCGCCTGCGCGCCGAGCAGATCGGCATCGATGCCGGGCATTTCGTGGATCGATTCTGGCCCCTGGCCGGCACCGCCATCACCATGCTGACCGCGATGATCGCGGTCGGCGTCTATGGTGCCGAATCTTTGCGCTCGATGCGTTTCGCGACCGCACGACTGTTGGTCGCGATCTCGCTCGGGATCATTGCGCTGGCGTTCGTCGATTTCGTGCTCGGCGGACAGACGTTATGGCGGTCGACCTTGGCTTACGCGATGGGGCTTTCAATCCTCGTGCTGGTCCTCAACCGCATGATCGTCGGCGGAATTCTGGGTGCCCAGGCATTCCGGCGCCGCGTCCTCGTGCTGGGTGCAGGGCTGCGCGCCGACCGCTTGCGCCAGCTCGGCGACCGCCCGGAAAGCGGCTTCGTCATCGTCGGCTACGTTGGGATGACCGAAAGCCAGAAGGTCGTCGAGGAAGCGATCAATCGCGATGCGATCCACAACCTGACCCGCTTCGTCGAGAATCTGGGAGTGAGCGAAGTCGTCCTCGCACTCGAGGAGCGCCGCAACGCGCTGCCGCTCAACGACTTGCTTCGGATCAAGACCGCGGGCGTGCACGTGAACGATTTCTCGAGCTTCGTCGAACGCGAGACCGGCCGCGTTGATCTCGATACCGTCAATCCAAGCTGGTTGATCTTCTCCGATGGCTTTTCGTCGCTGCGGGTGGTCTCCGCCGGCGCCAAACGCGTGTTCGACGTGTTGGCGAGCGCGATCTTGCTGATCCTGACCGCGCCGGTGATCCTGCTGTTCGCGCTGCTCGTGAAACTCGACAGCAAGGGCCCGGCGTTCTTTCGCCAGAGCCGGGTCGGGCTTTATGGCCAGAACTTCGACGTCATCAAGCTCCGCTCGATGTGCGTCGATGCGGAGGCCGGCGGTGCCCAGTGGGCCACCAAGAACGACCCACGGGTGACCACGGTCGGGCGCTTCATCCGCACGGTCCGTATCGACGAGCTGCCGCAGGCATGGAGCGTTCTCAAAGGCGAAATGAGCTTCGTCGGCCCGCGTCCCGAACGGCCGGAGTTTGTCGCGGGTCTCGAGGAAAAGCTGCCCTATTACGCTGAGCGGCACATGGTGAAGCCCGGCATCACCGGATGGGCCCAGATCAACTACCCTTACGGCGCCTCGATCGACGATTCGCGGCAGAAGCTCGAATACGATCTCTACTACGCCAAGAATTATACGCCCTTCCTCGATCTCCTGATCCTGCTGCAGACCCTGCGCGTGGTGCTGTGGCACGAGGGTGCGCGGTGAGCGGGTTCGCCGCCACCTCGATCTGGCATGTGATCACGGTGGCGACGCACCTTGCGGCTGCCGCAGGATCCTTGCTTGCGGCCGCCTGGCTGCTCTCGCGGCGGGCCAGGGTCGGGGCCGCGCACGGCGCGCTGATCGCGAGCCTGTTGGCCACGGCGCTGTGGGCGCTGTTGGCCGCCGCAACCGGCGGCGGGGGGGCGGTGAGCGGTATCGCCGAAGCCCTTCGCAACATTGTGATGCTCGCGGCGATCTATCGGATGTTCGCGGGCGATGGCAGGCATACCAGCGTTGCGCCGGTTCGGCCGGTGGTGTTCTCGCTCGCGTTCGTCGAACTGCTGCTTTGTGCGCTTCTGCTGATCGAGGCCGGCAGCGCCAACCCCACCGTTCCGGCGGGGATGTTCCAAGTCGACGTCATGTTCCGCCTGCTGGCGACGATCGGTGGCCTGGTGCTGGTCCAGAACCTTTATGCCGGCGCTTCGCCGCAAGCCCGGCTCGTCCTGCGCTGGCCCGCTGCGGGATTCGGCGTGCTCTGGCTGTTCGATTTTCAGCTTTATACCGTCGCCTATTTGCTCAAGACTTGGCCGTCCGAACTTGCCTCGCTCCACGGGCTTCCCGTGCTGGCGCTGGTCGGACTCGTCGCGCTGGGCGGAACGCGCAAGGGGGGTGAGCTGCGGTTGCAGCCGTCGCGCGCCGTGGCGTTTCAATCGATCTCGCTGCTGGCGATCGGGGTCTATCTGCTGGCAATGACGGCCCTTGGCCAATGGGTGGCGGGCGTCGGCGGGGACTTCGCGCGGGTCGTGCAGTTCACCGCAGTGGTCGTTGCAGCTGTCGTCGCGCTGCTGATCGGGCCTTCGGCGCGGCTGCGCGGCTGGGTCCGGGTTACGCTGGTCAAGCATTTGTTCCGGCACCGCTATGACTACCGGCAGGAATGGCTGCGGCTCACTCGCACTATCGGCCGCGCGGACGAAGCGGGCATGCCGCTGGAGGAGCGCGTGGTCCAGGCTTTCGCCGATATCACCGACAGCCCGGCCGGCCTGCTGCTGACGCGCGACGAAGATGGCGTGCTCGTCCTGGCCGCGCGGTGGCGCTGGCCGACCGCCGAAGTGCCCGGCATCTGCCTCGATGCCGCCGCCATCCGCGCCCTCGAACGGACCGGCGCGATCGTCGAGCTTGAGGAATTGCGCCGCGGTCGGGATCCCAAAGGCACCGCGCTGCTCGCTCCCGAATGGCTGCTGGCCGAATCCCGCGCCTGGGCGCTCCTCCCGCTGCTGCATTTCGACCGACTGGTCGGCGCAGTGGTGCTGGCCCGCCCGCCGCACGTTCGCCGGCTGGACTGGGAAGACTTCGACTTGCTGCGCGTAGTCGGCCAGCAGCTCGCCAGCTATCTGGCCGAGCATGCCGGGCAACAGGCGCTGGCCGAGGCCGGCCGGTTCGACGATTTCCACCGCCGGATCGCATTCGTCATGCACGACATCAAGAACCTGGCGAGCCAGCTCAGCCTCCTCGCCCGCAACGCCGAGCGCCATGCCGAAAACCCGGAGTTCCGGGCGGACATGTTGGTCACGCTGCGCAATTCGGCCGAAAAGCTCAACGCGCTGCTGGCCCGCCTCTCTCGCTACAATGCGGCGGCGGTGGAGCAACTCGGCACGGTCGACCTGGCCGAAGTCGCGCCCCGGATCGCCGCGCAATTCGGCGCGCACCATCCGGTCGTGGCGTTTGACGCCCCGCCATGCCTTGTCCGGGCCAACGCAGAGTCGCTCGAGCAGGTTCTGGTTCACCTCGTCCAGAACGCCATCGATGCGAGCCGGCCCGATGCCCAGATCTTCCTGCGTCTGGGTTCTGACGGCCTCCACGGTCTGATCGAGGTCGTCGATACCGGGCACGGCATGTCGCCCGATTTTGTCCGCAACCGCCTGTTCAAGCCGTTCGTGTCCTCCAAGCCCGGCGGTTTCGGGATCGGCGCATACGAAGCGCGGGAGTTGGTGCGGGCGATGAAGGGGCGGATCGACGTCGAATCCCAAGAAGGCCTGGGCACCCGCTTCACGATCCGGCTGCCGCTGACTCACGCGGCGGAACTGATGGATACTTTCGCCTCCGAACAGCGAGCCGCATCATGAGCGACAAGACCAAATCCGCGGCCAAATCTGTGCCCAAGCTGCTGATCGTCGAGGACGATCCGGGCCTGCAGGCGCAGCTCAAGTGGGCCTACGAGGACTTCGAGGTGATCGTTGTCGGAGACCGCGCCTCTGCGCTCGCTGCCTTGCGCACCGAGGAGCCGGCAGTGGTCACGCTCGACCTCGGCCTGCCGCCGGATCCCGATGGGACCAGCGAAGGCTTCGCCGTACTCGACGAGATCATGGCGCTGAAGCCCGACACCAAGGTCATTGTCGCGACCGGCCACGGCGCCCGCGAATCCGCGCTGACCGCGATCGCCAAGGGCGCCTACGATTTCTACCAGAAGCCGGTCGATATCGAGGCGCTGGGCCTGATCGTGCGCCGCGCGCTGCAACTTCACCGGATCGAGCATGAGAACCGCTCGCTCGCGGCCAAGGCGGGCAGCGAAAATCGTGTGCTCGGTTCGCTGATCACCGCTGCTCCCGAGATGGTCCGCGTCGCTCGCACGATCGAACGGGTGGCGAACACCAACGTCTCGGTGATGCTGCTGGGCGCGAGCGGAACGGGCAAGGAACTGCTCGCAAGGGGCTTGCACGAAGCCAGCGACCGGCGCGGTGGCGCCTTCGTCGCGATCATCTGCGCGGCGATCCCCGAGAACTTGCTGGAAAGCGAGCTGTTCGGACACGAGAAAGGTGCGTTCACCGGCGCGGTCAAAACCACCGAGGGGAAGATCGAGCAGGCCGCCAGCGGCACACTCTTCCTCGACGAGGTTGGCGACATTCCGCTTCAGCTCCAGGTCAAGCTGCTGCGCTTCCTCCAAGAGCGGGTTATCGAGCGGATCGGCTCACGCACGTCGATCGCGGTCGATACCCGGATCGTCTGCGCGACGCACCAGGACCTCGAAGCGATGATCGCCGACGGCCGGTTCCGCGAGGACTTGTTCTACCGTCTGGCCGAGATCGTGGTGAAGATCCCGAGCTTGGCCGAGCGTCCGGGCGATGCGGCGCTGCTGGCCAAAACCTTCCTCGCCCGCTTCGCCAAGGAAATGAACCCGCAGGTCAAAGGCTTCGCGCCCGATGCCTTGGCGGCGATCGATGCGTGGCGCTGGCCGGGCAACGTGCGGGAGCTGGAAAACCGGGTCAAGCGCGCGGTGATCATGTCCGATACCAAGCTCGTCGGCGCAGCGGACCTGGACCTGACGGCGCCCGGTCAGGAGGAGGGCCCGCGGATGCTCAACCTCAAGTCGGCGCGCGAGATCGCCGACCGCAAGGCGATCCGCCATGCCCTCGCGCGCAGCGAGGGCAATATCTCGAGCACCGCCAAGCTGCTCGGGATCAGCCGGCCGACGTTGTACGACTTGCTCAAGCAATATGACCTTCACGCCTAAACACCTGTTCAAGCTGGGTGCGCTCGCGGTCTGTTTGGCGGCGTCGCAGATCGGCGCGGGCGTGGGCTTGGGCGGGGGCGTGGCTGCCGCAGCATCCTCCGAGGCCAAAGGGTTCATGGCCTCGGCGCAGGCCGCGCTCGATCAGGGCGATGGGATCGCGGCCGAGGCCGACCTGCTGCGTGCGGTGGATGCCGGCGCGAGCCGGATCGAAGTGGCCGCGGCGATGGGCGATGCGCTGCTCAAGCAGGGCGCCAACGACAAGGCCCGCGAATGGCTCGGGCAGGGAGAGTTCGAGGCTGGCCAGGAGGGCTATGGCTGGCGGATACTGGGCCGGCTCGAGCGGATCGAGGGCAAGCTGCCCGCCGCTGGCCGGGCCTACGACAGGGCGCTGCAGTATGCCCCCAACGACGGCCAGCTGTGGGTCGACATCGGGCGGTTGCGCTATGCTGGCGGAGAACAGCTCCAGGCAGTCGCAGCGGCTGACCACGCGCTTGCGCTGGCACCAGCCGACCCACGCACGCTTGAATTCCGGGGTCAGCTGATCCGCGACCAATACGGCCTTAAAGCGGCGCTACCGTGGTTCGAAGCCGGTCTGAAAGCCAAGCCCGACGACATCGCGCTGCTCGGTGAATACGCCGCGACGCTCGGCGAACTCGGGCACGCGCGCGAAATGCTGAAGGCGACGCGGCGGATGCTCGCGCTGAGTCCGGGGAATACCCGGGCGCTCTATCTCCAGGCCGTTCTCGCGGCGCGGGCCGGGAAAATGGACCTGGCGCGGGCATTGCTGGACCGGACTGGCGATCGGATCACCGGGATGCCCGCCGCGATGCTGCTGCGCGGTGTGTTGGAACTCGAGGCGGGCAATCCAAACCTCGCCATCGACGTCCTCGACCGGTTGGTGAAACTGCAGCCGGCGAACGGCCCGGCCCGCTTGCTGTTGGCCCGGGCGGCGGCAGTGGCGGGCGACCGTATGCAGTTGCTTGCGGTTTTTCCCGGACCTGGCACCGGGCCGGGCTTTCCCGGGTCTGGCGCGGGCTCGCCCTATTTGCTCACGCTCCAGGCGCGGGCTTACGAGGACGATGCCCGGCGCGACCAGGCGGCTCCCCTGCTGATGCGCGCCGCGGGCCCAGTCGGTCCCGAGCCCTCGCCGATCGGGGAGCGCATCGAGGCGGGTATCCTCGCCGCCGACTGGGCGGAGGCACCGGGGCGTATCGGTGCTGGCGTGCCCTTTGTCCGCAAGCTGCTGGAGAGCGGCAACCTGGCGCAAGCGGGGGAGATCGGAGAAAATCTGCGCGCCGCCAATCCCGGATCGGCCGATGCCCAGGCGATTGCCGGCGACGTGCAGCTACTCCAGAAC
>JBDSOM010000018.1:0-3250 GCA_039914785.1 Novosphingobium sp. | reverse complement strand
TGGCGGGGTCGCGTTCGGCGGTGACGTGGATGCGCTGGCCGTTGATGATCAGGTCGTTGCCGTCGACTTCGACCGAACCATTGAAGGGGCCATGAACCGAATCGCGCTGGAACAGCCGCGCATTCGCCTTGGCGTCGGCGAGGTCGTTGATCGAGACGAGCTCAAGATCGTGATCCGTCCGTTCGAGGATGGCGCGGGCCACATTGCGCCCGATACGTCCGAAACCGTTGATCGCAACCTTGGTCGCCATGTTCAAAACTCCTGCTGATTAGTTGAGCCGTTCCACGATCTGCGGAACGATCTTGTCGACGGTAAAACCGAAATGTTCGAACAGCACTTCCGCCGGGGCGGATGCGCCGAAGCGGTCGAGGCCGATGGTCAGGCCGTCGCCGACATACTTCTGCCAGCCGAGCGTGACGCCGGCCTCGATCGAGACCTTGAGCACGTCCTTGGGCAGCACGCCAGCGCGGTATTCGGCGCTCTGGGCATCGAACAGCTCCCACGACGGCAGCGAGACGACGTCCGCGCCGATGCCTTGCGCTTCGAGCGACTTGGCGACGTTCACCGCGAGTTCGACTTCGGAGCCGGTGGCGAGCAGCACGACCTGGCGCGGCGCGGTCGCGGCGGTGAGAAGGTAGCCGCCCTTGGCGCTGAGGTTCACGCCGGCTGCGGCAGTGCGCAGCTGCGGCAGGTTCTGGCGGGTCAGCGCGAGGACCGAGGGCGTGTCCTTGTCCTGCAGCGCCAGGTTCCAACACTCGGCCGTCTCGATGATGTCGGCCGGGCGAAACACGTTGAGGTTCGGAATCATCCGCATCGACATGATATGCTCGACCGGCTGGTGGGTCGGGCCGTCTTCGCCAAGGCCGATCGAATCGTGGGTCAGGACATAGATCACCCGCGTGCGCTGCAGCGCCGACAGGCGGATCGCGTTGCGGCAGTAGTCCGAGAACACCAGGAAGGTGCCGCCGTAGGGGATCACCCCGCCGTGCAGCGCCATGCCGTTCATCGCCGCGGCCATGCCAAATTCGCGGATGCCCCAATAGACATAGCGGCCGCCGTAGTTCTCGGGAGTGAATGGACCGGTGGCCTGGGTCTTGGTGTTGTTCGAGCCCGTAAGATCCGCCGAGCCGCCGACCATCTCGGGGATGACCGGGGTCAGGACTTCGAGCGCCATTTCCGACGCCTTGCGGGTCGCGACCTTCTGCGATTGGCTGAGCCAGTCCGTGAAGACCTGGTCGGACGCTTCGGTCGACGGCAGGTCGCCGGCCATGCGGCGCGCGAGTTCCGCGCCTTGGGGATCGGCGGCGCTGCGCGCAGCCCAGGCCTTGTTGGCCTCGGCACCCTTGGCGCCCAGCGATCGCCAGTCGGCGAGGATTTCACCGGGAACGACGAACGGTTCGGCGGTCCAGCCGATCGCCCCACGGGTCGCGGCGATCTCGTCGGTGCCGAGCGGCGCGCCGTGGACGTTGTGCGTGCCCTGCTTGGTGGGCGCGCCCTTGCCGATGATCGTGCGGCAGGCGATCAGCGACGGGCGGTCATCGGCCAGCGCGGCTTCGATCGCGCGGCTGATGTCGGCCGGGTCGTGGCCGTCGCAGACCTCGGTGTGCCAGCCCGACGCGCGGTAGCGGGCGGCGACGTCTTCGCTGGTCGAAAGGCTGGTCGCGCCGTCGATCGTGATGCGGTTATTGTCCCACAGCACGATCATCCGGCCGAGCTTGAGGTGCCCGGCGAGCCCAATCGCCTCGTGGTTGATGCCTTCCATCAGGCAGCCGTCGCCGGCAACCACCCAGGTGCGGTGATCGACGAGGCCATCGCCGAAGCCGGCGTTCAGGTGCCGCTCGGCCATCGCGAAACCGACCGCCATCGCCAGGCCCTGGCCCAGCGGGCCGGTCGTGCATTCGATGCCCGGAAGCTCGAAGTTCTCCGGGTGGCCGGCGCAAGGACTGCCGAGCTGGCGGAAATTGCGGATGTCCTCGATCGTCGGCTGGGCATAGCCGGTCAGATGCAGGAGCGAGTAGATCAGCATCGAACCGTGGCCGGCCGACAGCACGAAGCGATCGCGATCGGGCCAGGCGGGATCGGCCGGGTCGAACTTCAGGAACTTGGAATACAGGACGGTGGCGACATCGGCCATGCCCATCGGCATTCCGGGATGGCCGCTGTTCGCCTGCTGGACGGCGTCCATCGAGAGGGCGCGGATGGCATTGGCCATGGGGCCCAGGCGGGCGGGATCGAGGCTCATCTGGAACGGCTCCGGAAGGCCGCATTATGCGGTCGATTCGTTGCGGGCCTCCTTAAGGATGGGTCGCCCCCCGTCAAGGCTGGCGGCCCCGAGCCCGCCCCCGAGCCCGGCCCTTGCCCGACTGCTGCCCGACCGCTGAGCCTGCGCCCGGGACGACGCTGCCATTTCGGCTGCAATTGTGGACGAAGCGGCAGCTATGCGCGGCAAGGCTTTGCGCAACGCGGGTTTTACGCTAGCTTAAGCATATGGATGGGGGCAAATCCGAAGCTGCGCTTCACAGGATCGAAGCCGCGCTGGCGCGGATCGAGGCGGTCGTGCGTCATCGCGACATTGTCGGCGGCGATCCGGCGGGGGATTCGGGCGCGCAAGAATGGCAAGATCGGCACCATCGCCTGCGCGATGCGGTCCACCAATCGCTCCATGAACTCGACCAGCTGATCGAAAAGACCGTGATCGAAAAGACCGGGACCGGGCAATGAGCAACATCGCACTTCAGGTCGGCGGCCGCAGCTATACGGTCAATTGCGCCGCGGGTGAGGAGGATCACATCGCCGAACTGGGCGAGATGATCGACGCCAAGCTGACGTCGATGGGCGCGGCCGGCCAGAACGAGACGCGCAGCTTGCTGTTCGCCGCCCTGCTGCTGGCCGACGAGGTTTACGAATTCCGCTCGAGCGGGTCGGCCTCCGCGCCGGCCGAGCGCCCGGCTGCCCCAAGCGCGCATGCCGATCCGGACCCGGCCGCTTATGCCCCAGCCGCTTATGCGACTCCCGATCCCGTGGTTTTCCCGATCGATCCCGAACAACTCGAGGCGATTGCCATGCGCCTGGAAAATCTCGCCTCGCACCTTGAGGGTTAGCCACAGAAGGCCTAAGTGGGTGGCGACGGGATCTGCCCGGCACGAGCCGTTAGAAAATCCCTGAGGCTATAAGTAAATCCTATGGGGGCTGTCCCTGGTTGGACCCTGGTCTGGCACACATGGCTCCCACCTGACGTGAACGCGTCGGT
>JBDSOM010000048.1:0-6330 GCA_039914785.1 Novosphingobium sp. | reverse complement strand
TCGAGCGCCTGGAAAGCTACACCCCAGCCTGGCCGCTGCCGAAGGTGTTCCGCCTCGTCTCCAAGGGCAAGCTGGCCGAAGGCGTGTTCAAGGGCGAGACGATCAACACCCCCTCGATGCTCGCTGTCGAGGACGCGATCTTCGCGCTCGAATGGGCCAAGGGCCTCGGCGGGCTGAAGGGCCTCCAGGCGCGTTCCGACGCCAACGCCGCCGCGCTCGACAAGATCGTGGCTGAGCGCAGCTGGCTTGGGCACCTGGCCGCCGACGCGGCGACCCGGTCGAAGACTTCGGTCTGCCTGACCGTCGAAGGCGCCGACGCCGACTTCATCAAGGCGTTTGCCGGTGCGCTCGAAAAGCAGGGCGCGGCTTATGACATCGCGGGCTACCGCGATGCTCCGGCCGGCTTGCGCATCTGGTGCGGGGCCACCGTGGACACCGCCGATATCGAGGCGCTCGGGCCGTGGCTCGACTGGGCTTACGAGACGACGAAAGTCTCCGCCTAACCACTTTGCGTCACCCCGGGCTTGACCCGGGGTACCGCTTCCTCACTTCCCTCCCGCGCAAACAAGCGGGACCCCGGATCAAGTCCGGGGTGACGAAGGAATACACACATGACCAAGCCCAAAGTCCTCATTTCCGACCAGATGGACCCCAATGCCGAAGCGATCTTCCGCGATCGCGGTTGCGACGTGGACGTCATCACCGGCCTGAAGCCCGCCGAGCTGATCGAGATCATCGGCAAGTACGATGGCCTCGCGATCCGTAGCTCCACCAAGGTGACCAAGGAAATCCTCGACGCCGCGACCAACCTCAAGGTCATCGGCCGCGCCGGGATCGGCGTCGACAATGTCGATATCCCGACGGCTTCGGCCAAGGGCGTGGTCGTGATGAACACCCCGTTCGGCAACTCGATCACCACCGCCGAGCATGCCATCGCCCTGATGTTCGCGCTCGCCCGCCAGCTGCCCGAGGCCGATCTTTCGACCCAGGCCGGCAAGTGGGAGAAGAACCGCTTCATGGGTGTCGAGGTCACCGGCAAGACGCTCGGCCTGATCGGCGCGGGCAACATCGGCTCGATCGTCGCCGACCGCGCGCTGGGCCTGCGGATGAAGGTCGTCGCCTTCGATCCGTTCCTCAGCCCGGAGCGCGCGATCGACATGGGCGTCGAGAAAGTCACGCTGGACGAACTGCTCGCCCGCGCCGACTTCATCACGCTGCACACCCCGCTGACCGACCAGACGCGCAACATCTTGTCAAAGGAAGCTCTCGCCAAGACCAAGCAGGGCGTGCGCATCGTCAATTGCGCGCGCGGCGGGCTGGTCGACGAAGTGGCGTTGAAGGAAGGGCTCGATTCGGGCCACATCGGCGGTGCGGCGCTCGACGTGTTTGTGACCGAGCCGGCCAAGGAATCGCCGCTGTTCGGCACCCCAAACTTCATCTCGACCCCGCACCTCGGCGCCTCGACCAACGAGGCCCAGGTCAATGTCGCGTTGCAGGTGGCTGAACAGTTGAGCGACTACCTGGTCAACGGCGGGGTTACCAACGCGCTCAACATGCCGTCGCTGTCGGCCGAGGAAGCGCCGAAGCTCAAGCCGTACATGGCGCTGGCCGAGAAGCTCGGCAGCCTGGTCGGCCAGCTGACCACCGGTTCGATCGCGCGGATTTCGATCCACACCGAGGGCGCCGCGACCGAGCTCAACATCAAGCCGATCGCCGCGGCGGTCCTGTCGGGCTTCCTGCGCGTCCAGTCGGACACGGTGAACATGGTCAATGCACCGTACCTCGCCAAGGAGCGCGGGATCGAAGTGCGCGAGATCAAGACCGAGCGCGAGGGCGACTATCACACGCTGGTCCGCGTCTCGGTCAAGACCGACGCGGGGGAGCGCTCGGTCGCCGGCACCTTGTTCAACAACAAGGAACCGCGCCTGGTCGAGCTGTTCGGCATAAAGGTCGAATCCGACCTCGCCGGCCCGATGATGTATATCGTCAACGAGGACGCGCCGGGCTTCATCGGCCGGATCGGTACGCTGCTGGGCGAAAACGGCATCAACATCGGCACCTTCAACCTCGGGCGCCATGCGGCCGGCGGCGAGGCGGTGCTGTTGCTGTCGGTCGATAGCCCGGTTCCCGCCGAAGTGGTCGACGCCGCGTGCAAGATCGCGGGCGTGAAGCGCGTGATGGCGCTCGCGTTCTGAGCAATGCCCCTCCCGCTAGCGGGAGGGGCGACTTCTGCGTTATGCCCCGCTAAAGGCCCGCCCATGCACGATACCGACCGCGACCTGCTGCCCGAGGGGCTCGAAGACCGCCTGCCGGCCAGCGCCGCCGTCGCTGCGCGGGTTACGCGGGCGATCATCGACGTCATGGACGGCCATGGTTACGACCGGGTCCAGCCGCCGGGCATCGAGTTCGAGAAGTCGCTGGCGAGCCGCATGGCCGGAGTCCAGCCCCGGCGGATGTTCCGCTTCGTCGATCCAGCCAGCTTGCGGACCCTGGCGCTGCGGTCCGACATCACGCCGCAAGTCGGCCGGATCGCTGCGACCAGCCTGGCCGATGCGCCGCGGCCGTTGCGGCTGTGCTACGGTGGCCAGGTCGTCACGATCAAGGGTGACGGGCTCGATCCGGCGCGCGAACGCCTCCAGCTTGGCGCGGAGCTGATCGGCAGCGACAGTGTCGCGGCCGCCGGCGAAGTCGTCGCCATGGCGATCGAGGCGCTGCAGGCCGCAGGCGCGACCGGCATCTCGGTTGATTTCACGCTCCCCGACCTGGTCGATGCACTTGCCGAAAAGGCGCTGCCCTTGGCTGCGGACAAGATCGAAGCGGTGCGCCGCGAACTCGACGCCAAGGATGCCGGCGGGCTCGTCGCGGCGGGCGGCGAAGCCTACCTGCCGCTGCTTTCGGCGATGGGGCCATTCGACGAGGCGATCCAGACGCTCGCGGCCATCGACGCGGCCAATCAAGCAGGCGGCGGGGCGCTCGCCAGCCGCATCACCGCGCTGCGCCAGATCGCCGCACGCGTGTCGGGCCTGGCGCGCCTGACGCTTGACCCCAGCGAACGCCACGGCTTTGAGTACCAGAGCTGGTTCGGTTTCACGATCTACGCCGAAGGCGCCCGCGCTGCGCTTGGCCGTGGCGGATCGTACCGGATCCTCGGGCCCAAGGACGGAAGCGACGAGCCCGCTATTGGCTTCTCGCTCTATCCCGACCCGCTGATCGACGCGCTATCCGCCGGTGAGCCACCGCGTGATGCGCTGTTCCTCCCGCTCGATCACGACGCCGCGACCGCCGCCCGTCTGCGCGCGGTCGGCTGGCGGACCGTCGCCGCGCTGGGCGAGGGCGACGATGCCGCCGCGCTCGGCTGCACGCACCGGCTCGAGGGCAAGGACGCGGTGCGGCTGTAGCGTTTAGGCTTGGACGCGGCCGAACAGCTGCTCCAGCGCCGACGCCATCCACTGCTCGTCGACAACCGCATAGTCCGCTGTGATGGGTGGTCCTGGCTGAACCTGGTAGCGGCTCCGCTCGATCGCTGCGGCATCGACGTTGACCTGGCTGCGATCGAGCCAAATGGTGATAGCCATGATCCGGTTGCTGTGGACCTTGAGCACGAAGCGCTTGAGGTCGGGCGTGGCGCCCTCTTCGGTCAGTTCGAATTCGCTGCGCTGCTCCAGCGCGCCGTGGGCCAGTGCGACCAGCCGCGCGAGCATCGGGGCTTCGTTGCGCTCCCAGTGAAGGCGTTCGTAAAGGGCTTGGTCGACAACTTGGGAAAGACGGTCGCAGGCTAGGTCGAAAGGCTCTGGTGACACGGGGCTCGCCTCGGGTTTGGAATGAATGCCCGCCTTAGCGCCAAATGCCTAACGATTGGCCGTAGCTGCACTCCCACGCGGCGGATCTCTGCGAACCGGACGAAAGCTAGCCGGCAAAGACCCGCTTCAGCCAGGCATCGACGGTCGCTGTCGCCGCATAGCCCGGATCGCCGAGGCTGCGGTTGATCTCCATGTGCCCCATCAGACCCTGCCCGGGGACGCTGGCAACGTCCACCGCGCTGCCGCCGGCCTTGAGCGCGGCGGCGAGGGCCTGAGTCTGACGCACGCCGTCCTCGCGCTGGACGTGGAGCAGCAGGAACCGCGCGGCGTTCGGTGCGCTCGACTGCAAGGTGGGGGAGAGCAGGCGCTGACGAGCAGGATCGGCGCCGAATGCCTGGGCATAGGTTTTCTGCATCAGCTCCGGCCCGTCCCGCATTTGCGCCGGCACGTCGTAGGCCGCGCCGTCAATCGCGATCACGCCGGCGAGATCGGCGAAGGAGAGCCCGGCGGCCTGCAGATACCGCTCGTCGGTTCCGACCAGCGCGACGAGCTGGGCGCCGGCGCTGTGGCCCATCAGCACGATACGGCGGCGATCCAGCCCAAGCGCCCCCGCGCGGTCGATCAGCGCCTTGACCGCGCTCGCGATGTCTGCGGCCTGTTGCTCGGCGGTCGCGGCCGGCACCAGTCGATAGTCGATGCTCGCAAAGGCGTAGCCTTGACCGGGATAGTGGTTCGCCTTCCAGCGTCCCGTGGCATTGTCCTTGGAACCGCGCTGCCAGCCGCCGCCGTGGACGAAGATGATGAGCGGGGCGGGGGCTGAGGCGCCCTGCGCGGGCCAGAAATCGAGCCGCTGCGCTGGGTCGTCGCCATACGCGATAGTTTGCCCTGCCGTGACCTGGGGCGCCCGCCTTTCGGCCGCGCTGGCCCGTTCGGCCAGGCGTTCGCGCAGCCCCTCGCGCGAGCGCCCGCCCGATTGCGCCTCGGTCACCGTGCTCGTCAGCAGCGCGCCGCCCACCACCGCCAGCACCGTTAGTTTTCGCATGGCGCGTCGTCCCACCCAGGGCCGCAGCCGGCCCAATTGGCGGCAGTCTCCCCAATCGTCGCTTAACCGCGCCTGTCTGCTTGCCCTTGCTCCCTCACTCCCCTAGGGCGCGGCACGGTTTCAAGTGCAAGGAAAGGCCGCCAATTGGCCAACGTAACCGTGATCGGCGCTCAATGGGGCGACGAAGGCAAAGGCAAGATCGTCGATTGGCTCGCGAGCCGCGCCGATGCCGTGGTCCGCTTCCAGGGCGGCCACAATGCCGGGCATACGCTCGTCGTCGGAGAACAAGTCTACAAGCTCAGCCTGCTGCCCTCGGGCATCGTGCGCGGGACGCTGTCGATCATCGGCAACGGCGTGGTGCTCGATCCCTGGGCGCTCAAGGCGGAGATCGCCAAGCTTGAGGGCCAGGGCGTCAAGATAACGCGCGAAAACTTCGCGATCGCCGACAATTGCCCGCTGATCCTGCCGATCCACGGCCAGCTCGACGGTCTGCGTGAGGCCGCTGCCGGCGCCGGCAAGATCGGCACGACCGGGCGCGGCATCGGCCCTGCCTACGAAGACAAAGTCGGCCGGCGCGCGATCCGCGTCTGCGATTTGGCCCATCTCGACGTGATGGAGCCGCAGCTCGACCGGCTGTGCGCGCACCACGATGCCCTGCGCGCCGGGTTCGGCCAGCCGCCGGTGGACCGCGCCGCGCTGGTTGCCGCGCTCAAGGAAATCGCGCCGTTCGTGCTGCAGTTCGCCGAACCGGTGTGGAACCGCCTCAATAAAGTGAAGAAGGCCGGGGCGCGGATCCTGTTCGAAGGCGCGCAAGGCGTGCTGCTGGACGTGGACCACGGGACCTATCCGTTCGTCACCAGCTCGAATACCGTCAGCGGCACCGCTGCCTCGGGCTCGGGCCTCGGCCCGAGTGCAATGGGTTTCGTGCTCGGCATCGTCAAAGCCTATACCACCCGCGTCGGTGCCGGTCCGTTCCCGACCGAGCTGGACTGCGAAGTCGGCCAGCGCCTGGGTGAACGGGGCCACGAGTTCGGCACCGTCACCGGCCGCAAGCGCCGCTGCGGCTGGTTCGATGCCGTCCTGGTGCGCCAGTCCTGCGCGATCTCGGGCGTCACCGGCATCGCCCTGACCAAGGTCGACGTGCTCGACGGGCTGGAGAAGGTGAAGATCTGCGTGGGCTACCGCCTGAACGGAAAGGTCCTCGACTACTTGCCCAGCCACGCTGCCGAGCAAGCCGCGGTCGAGCCGATCTACGAGGAGATGGACGGCTGGAGCGGCACTACCGCCGGCGCCCGCTCGTGGGCCGATCTCCCCGCGCAGGCGATCAAGTACATCCAGCGCGTGCAGGAACTGATCGAGACGCCCGTGGCGCTGGTCTCGACCAGCCCCGAGCGCGAGGACACGATCCTGGTGCGCGATCCCTTCGTCGATTGAGGCACGCGCAGCCGATCTTCTTGACTTGATCTGCATTTGTTCTAGTCCTGTTCG
>JBDSOM010000163.1:0-1825 GCA_039914785.1 Novosphingobium sp. | reverse complement strand
TGTGAAGGGTTTCGGGCGCTTGCGTACGAAAGCCTCCAATGCAGGAACCCGCGGGCCCCACGCGCTAGTCTATGGGTAAATGAGCTTTGGGATGGTTGTGGCGGGTAAGCGCTGCCGATCCGGAAGTGCCGCTGCTGGCCCGACTGACGTGATTTCGTGCGGTGTCAGATTGCTGGTGGCGTTGGTTTTGCTGGCCGGTGAGCCGTGCACCCGGCGCAACTCCGGGATGGGTATGCGCTGGGTCATCGGCCAGGACACCATGGGCGTGACCGTCATGCAGGATGAGCCATGCCGGATCATGGCGCGTTCTTCCGGGCGCGGTACGCTGGCGCTGGGGGTGCGCGGGGCTGACACCAACGAGCGAAGGTCTCGATAATGCTCATATGTCCGCCGCAACATGGACAGGGTGGGCGATTATAGGGCGGTTCGTCGGGATCGGACTCCTCGATTGGCGCAGCGACGTCCAGCAGCTTGCGAGCGAGCGCCATGGCCTCCTTATGCGTTGAACTGGCGAGCAGGCCGTAGTGCCGGATGCGGTGGAAGCCGCGGGGCAGAACGTGGATCAGGAAGCGGCGGACGAACTCGTCCGTCGCCAGGGTCATGACCTGCTGGCGTTCAGCGCCATCGCGGCGATAGTCCTTGTAGCGGAAGGCGACGCCGGTCTCGTCGAAGGTGATGAGCCGTCGGTTCGAGATGGCAACGCGGTGCGTGTAGCGCGAGAGATAGGCCAGCACCGCCTGCGGGCCGGCGAAGGGTGGCTTGGCATAGACCACCCAGCGCTTCTTCCGGATCGGCGATAGATGCCGCAGGAACGCCTTGCGGGCGGCAAGATGAGCCTGAGCGCCGAAGAAGCCCAGCTTGCTGGCGTCGAACAGCGCCAGCAGGCGGGTGACGAACAGGCGGCGGAACAGCGCGCCCAACACGCGCACCGGCAGCAGGAAGGACGGGCGCGACGAGACCCAGTGCGTGCCGTCGAGCGCGATGCCGCCGCCGGGCACGATCATGTGCACATGCGGGTGGTGAGTGAGCGCTGATCCCCATGTGTGCAGCACGGCGGTGATGCCGATGCGCGCGCCGAGGTGCTTGGGATCGGCCGCGATAGTCAGCATGGTGTCCGCAGCCGCGCGGAACAGCAGGTCATAGACCACTGCCTTGTTCTGCCAGGCGACGTCGGCGATCTCGGCGGGCACCGTGAACACGACATGGAAGTAGCCGACCGGCAACAGATCGGCCTCGCGTGCCGCGAGCCAGGTGCGCGCCGCCGCGCCCTGGCACTTGGGGCAGTGCCGGTTGCGGCAGGAGTTATAGGCGATCCGCCAATGCCCGCAGTCGTCGCAGGCCTCGACATGACCGCCCAGCGCGGCAGTGCGGCAGTTCTCGATCGCCGTCATGACCTTGAGCTGGCCAAGGCTCAGATGCCCGGCGTGGGCCGCGCGATAGGCGGGCCCGGCTCTCCGGAAGATATCGGCGACCTCGAGCGAGGTGCGCACCGGCTCAACCGGGAGGGGCCCTGCCTTCCATCACGGCAACGATCTGGTCGAGCGGGCTGATCACCGCCCGCATGGTCTTGCTCGAAACCTGTGTGTAGATTCCGGTCGTGTTGATGTTCACGTGTCCCAGCAAGACTTGGATGACGCGGATATCGACACCCTGCTCGAGCAGATGAGTGGCAAACGAATGCCGCAATGTGTGCGGGCTTACCCGCTTATGGATCTCGGCGCGCTCGGCCGCTTCCTGCACGACGCGGTGCAACTGGCGAGCCGAGATCGGGTCCGTGCCGTTGCGACCGGGGAACAGCCAGCCATGGGGTAGCATCACCCCGCGC
>JBDSOM010000154.1:0-6240 GCA_039914785.1 Novosphingobium sp. | reverse complement strand
TTGTGAATGCGTCCCTCTCCCCGATCATCCCGAGCGAAGTCGAGGGACCTAGGATCGGACTATCCATGCCGATGAACCATTGCGGGGTGCAGCGGTAAATCACCCGCGCCTTCGACCGCCACGAGTGCGGATAGCTATGCCGGAAATCACTCGCCGCGAGCAGCGCCCCGGCCTCGCGCAGGTCAGCGCAGATCGGTCCGTCGGGGGCGTTGAACTTGGGATTGATGACCGAACCCTGGCCGCCGAGCCACGGCCAGTTCGCGCGGTACTTGCCGTCGCCCTCGACCGCGAACTGCGGATCGATGCCGTTGGCCTTGCACAAGATGAAGTCGTCCTCGCCGTGGTCGGGCGCCATGTGGACGAGCCCGGTGCCGGTCTCGGTCGTGACGAAGTCGCCGGCGAGGAAGGGGCGCGGCTTGGCGAAGAAGCCGCCGAGGTGGTGCATCGGGTGACGAGCCACCGTGCCGGCGAGGTCGGAGCCTTTGATGAGTTTCGCGTCTTCGAAGTCGTCCAGTTTGAAATCAGCTTCGCCGGAACGTTGTTTGAGTGATGCGTCCAGACGTCTTCCGAACTCTTCGAGCAAGGGCTTCGCGATGAGTACCTTTGGATCGGCGGCGAGATCAAATGTGGGGTTGGCTTCGATGAACGCACCAACAGCTTCGCGAGGGCCGTGTGCGTTAATATCGAGTGTGACCAAAACGTAATCAATCTCCGGCCCGTAAGCCAAAGCCTGGTTCACCGGGATCGTCCAAGGCGTCGTCGTCCAGATCACCGCGTGCGCGCCGACCAGTTCCGCAATCGGGCTCTCGGTGATCTCGAACGCCACGTCGATCTGGGTCGAAACGATGTCCTCGTACTCGACCTCGGCTTCGGCGAGCGCGGTCTTTTCGACCGGCGACCACATCACCGGCTTGGCGCCGCGATACAATTGCCCGCTCTCGGCAAACTTCAGCAGTTCGGAAACGATCGTCGCCTCGGCCCGGAAGTCCATCGTCAGGTAAGGGTTATCCCAGTCACCATTGATGCCCAGGCGCTTGAGCTGCTCGCGCTGCTTGTCCACCCAACCTTGGGCGTACGCGCGGCATTCGGCGCGGAATTCGATCGGGTCGACGTCGTCCTTGTTGAGCTTCTTCTTGCGGTACTGTTCCTCGACCTTCCACTCGATCGGCAGGCCGTGGCAGTCCCAGCCCGGCACGTACGGCGCGTCCTTGCCCAGCAGGCTTTGCGTGCGCACGACCATATCCTTGAGGATGTGGTTGAGCGCGTGACCGACGTGGATGTCGCCGTTGGCGTACGGCGGGCCGTCGTGGAGGATGAACTTCTCGCGGCCTTCGCGCGCTTTGCGCAGCTGCTCGTACAGCCCGTCCGCTTGCCAGCGCGCCAGAATGCCCGGCTCCTTCTGGGGAAGCCCGGCCTTCATCGGGAAATCGGTCTTCGGCAGGAAGACGGTGCTTCTGTAATCGCGCTGTTCGGTCATGATCGGCGGGCCTTAGCGGCAGCCGGGGATTCCTGCAATTTCTGTTCACGCGGAGGCGCGAAGGCGGCGAATGGTCCCAATGTTCGCACTCGCCATGGAGCGGACCCTAGGGCGAGACATCACGTCAACAACCCGCGCCGATCCCGAGCCTGCGGGTCTCGGGCAGCTTCAACGATGGGAAAGAGCGACGCAAGCGTGGCAAATTCGCGTCGTGTAGGAAAGCGGTTTGGCGATACCGCCTTTGCGATCTCGCCACCGCGCGAGCAAGTCCATTCTAGGCCAGCAACCGCCGCGCCTCGGCGCAGTCCTGCTCGATCTGCGCGGTCAACGTATCGAGCGTGTCGAACTTCGCCTCGGGCCGCAGGAAGTGGTGCAGCGCGACCTCGATCTCTTGGCTGTAAAGATCACCGGTAAAGTCGAAGAAGTACGGCTCCAGCAGTTCCTTGGGTGGGTCGAACGTCGGGCGGATGCCCAGATTCGCTGCGCCTTTGACCATGCGCCCATCGGGCAGCCGCCCGGTCACGGCGTAGATGCCATAGCGCGGGCGCAGATACTGGCCGAGATCGAGGTTCGCGGTCGGATAGCCGATCGAGCGCCCCAGCTTGTCGCCGTGCTGCACCGTTCCGCGCACCGCGAACGGCCGCGTCAGCAACCGCGTCGCGGTGGCGCACTCGCCGGCCTGGAGCGCGGCGCGGATGCGGGTGGAGGAGATTGGGCCGATGTCGTCGTGCACCGCCGGGACGGTCCGTGCCGCCACGCCGCGCTCACGCAGGAGAGCGGGACTGCCACCGCGGTTCTTGCCGAACGTGAAGTCCTCGCCGGTTACGATCCCCGCCGCGCCGAGGTGCTGGCTGATCATCCCTTGCGCCCATTGCGGCGCGGGCATTTGCGCCATGTCCCCATCGAAATGAAACACCAGCATCGCGTCCGCGCCAGCCGCGGCGAACAAGTCCTGCCGCTGGTCCAGCGTGGTCAGGTGAAACGGCGCGGCACCGGGACGGAAGTGCTGCATCGGGTGCGGATCGAACGTCGCGACGATGCCCGGCCGCCCTTCCGCGCGCGCCCAGCGTAGCGCCTCGCCGACCACGGCTTGGTGGCCCAGGTGGAACCCATCGAAATTGCCCAGCGCCAGGATCGCGCCGCGCAAGTGTTCGGGCATGGCTTCGCGGTGATCGAGGCGGATCATGCGTCGCGGAGCAGGGTCACGAAGGCAAAGGCGGGCCGATCGCCCTCGGCGGCATGCTCTTCGCGGAAGGTCTCGCGCCAGCCCCCTGGACCTGTTGGGCCCAGCGGCGGGAAATGCGTGTCACCGGGGATGTCGGCGTGAATCTCGGTCAGTTCGATCCGACTCGCCCGGGGCAGGGCCTGGGCATAGATTTCCGCGCCGCCGAAGATGACGATGTGCGGAGCGTTGGCCAGCGCCAGCGCCTCGTCGAGCGAATGGGCAACGTCGGCGCCGTCGGCCTGCCACTCGGGATCGCGGGTGATCACGATGTGGCGGCGTCCGGGGAGAATCCCGGGCAGTGATTCGAAGGTCTTGCGGCCCATCACCAGCGGTTTGCCCATGGTCAGGGTCTTGACCCGGCGGAAGTCGGCCGGGAGATGCCACGGCATCGATCCGCCCGCGCCGATCACGCCGTTCGTCGCGGCCGCGACGACCAGGAATATTTCCTGCCCGCTCATCGCAGCACCAGCCGCGTGACATGGCCCATCTTGCGGCCCGGCCGGCTCTCGCCCTTGCCGTAAAGGTGCAGGTGGTTGGCCGGATTGGCGAGGATCGCTTCCCAGTCGTCGGCATCGGCGCCGATCAGGTTGCGCATCTCGACCGCCTTGGCGGCAAGCCAGGTGTCGCCGAGCGGGAGGCCCAGGATCGCCCGGACGTGGTTCTCGAACTGGCTGGTGACCGCACCCTCGATCGTCCAGTGGCCCGAGTTGTGCACGCGGGGCGCGATCTCGTTGAACACCGGGCCGTCGTCGGTCGCGAAGAATTCCGCCGTCAGCACGCCGACGTAGTCCAGCGCCTCGGCCACTTTTGCCGCCAGCGCCCGCGCTATCGGGACCTGATCCTGGATCGCCGCCGCGGCCGGAACCGTCGAACGCGCGAGGATGCCGTCCTCATGGACGTTCTGAGCGCTGTCCCAAAAGCGGATTTCTCCGTCCGCACCGCGGCACAGGATTACCGAAAACTCGGCGGCGAAATGGACCAGCCCCTCGTAGATCAGCGGAGTGCCCGAAGTCATTGGCACCAGATCCAGCGCCTCGGCGTCGGCCGGCGAGGCGATCCGCCACTGGCCCTTGCCGTCGTAACCGTCGCGGCGGGTCTTGAGGATGCCAGGCGCGCCGAGCGCGGCGATCGCGGCGCTCAGATCCGCCGCCGAATCGACCGGCGCGAACGGCGCGGTCCGGCCGCCGAGGCCGGTGACAAATGTCTTTTCGGTCAACCGGTCCTGCGCCGTCTCGAGCGCGCGCCAATGCGGCACTGTCGGCCGTGGCAACGCGGCGAGAGGAGCGACCGGCACGTTCTCGAACTCGTATGTCACCACCGCGCAATCGGCCGCGAACCTGGCCAGGGCATCGGCATCGTCCCAGCCCGCGCAAGTGAACGCTGCGCTGACTTCGGCCGCGACGCTGTCGGCTTCGGGCGCGTAGATGTGGCAGCGGTAGCCGAGCTGCGCCGCCGCAACCGCGATCATCCGGCCGAGCTGGCCGCCACCCAGGATGCCGATGGTTGAACCGGGGGAGATCATGCTTCGGACCGAGGTCCGCGCGCGGCCTTCGACGAGCTCAGGCTGAGCGGGTGTGGGTTGGTCCGGCCCAGCAAAAAAGTCCGCTCATGCTGAGCTTGTCGAAGCACGCGCGCCAACCTCACCTCACGAAGGCCTTTCCGCAACGCTATCGGTTTGCGCGGCGCGGTAGGCCTTGAGCCGCTCCGCCAGCGCCGGATCGTTATTCGCGAGGATCGCTGCCGCCAAAAGCCCGGCGTTGGTTGCCCCCGCTTCGCCGATCGCCAAAGTCCCCACCGGAATTCCAGCTGGCATCTGCACGATCGACAGCAAGCTGTCCTGACCCGACAGCGCCTTCGATTGCACGGGAACCCCAAGCACCGGCAGGTGCGTCATCGCCGCGATCATGCCCGGCAAGTGCGCCGCGCCGCCCGCGCCCGCGATGATCACCTTGAAGCCCTCGGCGTCCGCGCCCTTGGCGAAGGCGACGAGGCGGTCGGGGGTGCGGTGCGCGGAGACGATGCGAACGTCGGCTTCCACGCCCAGCTTTTCCAGCGCCTCGGCGGCGCGGCTCATCGTCGGCCAGTCGGACTGGCTGCCCATAACGATCGCTACCAGTCTTGGTGCGCTAGGTGCCCCCATGTCGTTCACCGCTCCGAGAGGTAATAGCGCTCCAGCGCCGTCAGGTTGTCGTCGAGTTCGTATACGATCGGCTGGCCGGTCGGGATTTCCAGGCTCGTAATCTCGTCATCCGAAATGCCCGAAAGATGCTTGACCAGCGCGCGCAGGGAGTTGCCGTGCGCGGAGATCAGCACCGTCTCGCCGGCCTGCAATTGCGGCACGATCGCGCTTTCGTAATAAGGCAGGACGCGGGCGATCGTGTCCTTGAGGCTTTCGGTCGAGGGGATCGCAATGCCGGCATAGCGGCCGTCGCTGCTCAGATCGAATGCCGATCCGGCTTCGAGCACCGGCGGCGGGATGTCGAAGCTGCGGCGCCAGATCTTGACCTGGTCGGCACCGTGCTTGGCCGTGGTCTCGGCCTTGTCGAGCCCCGTCAGGCCGCCGTAGTGGCGCTCGTTGAGTCGCCAGTCCTTGGTCTCGGGAATCCACAGCCGCCCGGCGGTCTCGAGCGCGAAATGCAGGGTGCGAATCGCGCGGGTCTGGAACGAGGTGAAGGCGACCGTCGGGAGCAGACCCTTGTCGGCGAGCAGCAGCCCCGCGGCGCGGGCCTCGGCTTCGCCTTTCTCGGTCAGGTCGACGTCCCACCAGCCGGTGAAGCGGTTTTCCAGGTTCCACTGGCTCTGGCCGTGACGGACGAGAATAAGGCGAGGCAAGGTATCGTGCTCCCAGCAGCGGAAGCGGCAGGCCCTAGCGGGTGGGCGGGGCTTTGAAAAGGTTGGAACGGTCTGGGGAAAGGTTGGAACGGCCCGGGGATTCGTCAGGCGTGACCGCTGCGTGAGGTTCCGCAGCGCGAGACTGTGCCTTGCGGCGGTGCAGGTTCTCCCGCAGCTTGGCGGCCAGGCGTTCTTCGCGGGAGAGTTTTCGCGGACTGTCGTTCATCGCCGCCCTTGTGGCGTGGGCGCGGCCGTTGCTCAAGTCTTCAGGCGCTCAACCCCTGCTTGACAATCCCCCCCCTCGCCGCCAAGGGCATGCTCCCCACCGTCGCCTTCACCTCGTTCCAGACGCGCGCGATCCGCACCTTGCATTTCGCGCTGGAGACCGCCGGGCGGCTGTGGATTCCCGAGACCAAGGACTGGCGGCTGAACGAGCGGCACTATGGGGGCCTCACCGGGCTCGACAAGGCGGAGACCGCGGCCAGGCACGGCGAAGACCAGGTCAAGGTCTGGCGCCGCAGCTTCGACATTCCGCCGCCGGTGCTCGATGCCGGATCGGAGTTCGATCTGGGCAGGGACCAGCGCTATGCCGGCATCGCGATTCCCTCGACCGAGAGCCTCAAGGACACGATCGCCCGCGTGCTGCCGTATTACGACAGCGCGGTCGTGCCGCGGCTTCGCGCCGGCGAGACGGTGTTGATCTCCG
>JBDSOM010000126.1:0-11719 GCA_039914785.1 Novosphingobium sp. | reverse complement strand
CGCCCGAGAACGTGACGACGCCGAGGGCCTGCTCGTTCTCGCGGTTGACGAAGCGGCGCTTGCTCATGGCCTCGCGCGCATTGTCGAGCGCGATCAGCGCCTGGTCGGTGGTCTTGCCGCGGAACAGCATGACGAATTCCTCGCCGCCATGGCGCGCGACGTGGCAGTTCTGGCCGGAAATGTTGGCAAGCGCCTCGCCGATCGCCTTGATCACGCGATCGCCGGTATCGTGGCCGTGGGTGTCGTTGACGCGCTTGAAATGGTCGATGTCGCAGAACGCGACCGTCAACGGCTCGTTCGCGGCCTTGGCCTCGTCGTAATGCGTGTCGAGCAGGGTTTCGAACGCGCGGCGGTTGGGCAGCCCCGTCAGGTGATCGACGTCGGCGTCGCGGCGGGCCTTGGCCAGGCTCTTGCGCAGCGCCTTGGCCTCGTTCTCGTTACGGCGCACGTCGCTTTCGATCTGACGGGTCCGCTCGAGCATCGCCTTGGCGAGGTCGGCAAGGCCGATCAGCACGCCCTCGTCAGGGTTCTTGAGCGCCTGGACGTGATGTTCGAGCGCAGCGCGGTAATCGCCGGTGACGTTCTGCGTTTCCTGCGTCGTCTTGGTGAAGGTGGTGATCCCGGTTTCGAGCTTGGTCAGCAAGCCGTCGAGTTCGACGCGGTAGTTGGCGTACGCATCGCCGCCGCTGATCTCGTCGAACCATTCCTGGGTGACCTCCTCCTTCGCCTTCAGCCGGGCGTCGATCGCCCGGGCGAGATTGTGGTCGATGCCCGAGATCGCGCCATGCACCGCGGTAAGGTTCGAACCGGAGACCTCGAGGTCGTGATCGAGCACGAATGCGGTGATCATTTCCATCAGTCGGCGGCGAGCGTCGAGGCGCAAGGCCTGGGCCGAGCCGGCGCTGCGCGACGCCCCTTCCCCGCGATCGCGGTCGGAACCGCGAAAGCCCAGCCAGCTCATGATCCGGGCAGACGGAGGAACGGAAGCAAGATTGGCCTGTGTCATGAACTATCCCTGGAACTTCATCTGCACGGGTTGGGCTGGGGTTAGCCAGCGCGGCGGGTGGCGGCGATCGCTGGCCGGGCAGGCGCAAGCCGGTCACGGGCTGCGGGAAGCTTCGCGGCGGTCCGCTCAGCCGACTCGCGCAACGTCCAGATCGTCTGGGCAAGCTCGTCGAGCCGAAACCCGTTCTGGAAGACCACCCCGTAAGTCCCTGCGCTGCTCCAGCGCACCGAGGCGAAAATCTGCGGCAGGCGATCCACTTTCAGCCGCAAATGCTGGCCCGCGAACAGCGCGCGTTCGGATTCGATCCGGGCGCCGTGCTGCGACAGGTCGCGGATGACGATGGGGCTCGAAAATTCGCGAACCCCAAGAGTGGCGGGAAGTTCGATCGCGAGGCGGACCGGACGCTTGGGAAAGCGGCTGCTCTCGGTCATGAAGGCGGTAACGTCGATCGGGGCGGAGAACCGGAAGCCGGCTTCGCGCCCCGTTTCGTTGGCGTGCTCCCACACGTTCTCGATGAAATAGCTTTCGCCGTTGGCAAGGATCAGGACGAGGTGCCGTTCCGTGGGAAGATCGTGGAACAGGCGCAGGCGAACGCCGGTCACCGACACGTCGC
Source organism: Novosphingobium sp. (assembly GCA_039914785.1). Classification (GTDB taxonomy): domain Bacteria; phylum Pseudomonadota; class Alphaproteobacteria; order Sphingomonadales; family Sphingomonadaceae; genus Novosphingobium. The sequence goes on along the minus strand of JBDSOM010000126.1, from coordinate 10,100 downwards.
GGATCACGCAGGCGTACTCGCCATGGCTGCTGACGAGCTTGGCAACGCGCAACATCAGGGTGAACCGCTCGGACGAGCGGTGCTTGATCCCCGAGGAACCCGGCCGTGCCGCGCCGATCGGCGTCACTTTTCCGCCCGTTGCGATGTCCATCGTTTCTTGCCCTTCAACTGTTACGCATCCTCCGTCAGGCTCATCGCCACGCAAGGATATGCTGAACGCAAGCTAACAATTTAGGTTTAACAACCCGTTTACCTTCAAGGCGAGGCCGCAGAAATCCGCGGGTTTGCGAGCGGATTGGCGGTGGGCGACAAACTTATCGCCTAGTTTAAATCACTTACGTGTCAGGCGAAAGTTTCGCGGGGGCTGATTCAGCGGAGTAGAAGCAGATGCCGCGCCCGCCCGCTCCCGGTTTGTCCACCCGGCCTGTCCACCCGAGCGGGCCAGCACCGTCTCCCCAAACGTGAGTCGGCTTTAGCGCGGATCGCGCAAGCGGGCCGCTTCGGTCAGGGCCTGCCGCGCCATGTCGGCATAAGCCGCGGCGCAATCAAAATCGCCCGCGTCCAGGATCGCGATAGCTTCCTGCAGCAGCGTCGCGGCCCGATCGGCGTGGGCGCGTGTGTCTGCGGCAGGAACGTTCCTGGCGCGCTCGGCCATCCCCGGCATCTTGTTGGTCCCAATCCCTTGTCGGCGAGCTTCCCCCTCACCTTGCCTCCAACTCGGGCGGGAAACCCTGTTCCACCGCCGAATCGCAGGCGACGGCGTTTAAGCAGGCGAAATCCGCAAGGTCGAGTGAAACTGTATCGGAGGTTGGGTTCGCCCGCCGCCAGGAGGGCCCTCAATCGAAATCTGCGGCTTCCCGCGCGCGGTCGGTGGCCGCCAGCCCCGGCGCTTCGGCAAGGTACTTCCTGACCGCGGCCATGCCCCGGTCCGACAACCGTACCAAGGTCACCCGGGCGTCGTCGCCGCTGATCTCGCGTTCCAGCAGGCCTTCCTTTTCCAGGAGGCCCAGCCAGCGCAAGCCCGTCGTGGCGGGAATTCCGCCGGCGATACAGGCGCTGGTGATGGAAATCGCGCGATTGCGCACCCCGTTGACGAACAGGTCGAGCAGAATGTCCCAGGCCGGCTCGGCGAACAGGTGCGGCGGGAAATGCCGGGATCGCCGGCGACGCTCTTGATACAGGCCTTCGGCATGGGCCGCCAACGCGACGTCCGAATCCTCGACGATGCCCTCGCCCGGCGATGCTCCCCTGTCGGGCGCTTCGAACATGAACGCTTTCGCCGGCTGGGCGAGCCCTTCACTATCGACCGTCTTTGAAATGCCGATGAGTTCGGCCGCGAGCGACTTCAAGCGGTTCGCGAGAATCTTGTTCTCTACCTGGGCCATGATCCGCCAGGCCCCTTCATTGCCGGACGATCCGGTCCCGCCGACGCGGAACGCGGGAAGAACTGCCTTGTGCTGCGAACAAACCCCGCCATCTCTCTCCGCCGAACAGACGCCCGCGCGAAACCCGCCTGATCAGCGCTCTCACACTTGCCTGGTGCAATACTATATCACGGCCGAAGGAATAATGTCGAAAGTTAGTGCGACCCGACTTCGACAAAAACCCTCCGGCAATCTAATACTGGCGCTGTTCCATTATTTTCCGCCCTACTTTGCGCAAGCTTAACGCGAACCGCTATCAGGCGGCAAGTGCAATGTGGCGCTCTTGCCCACAATTTCGCCATGCTTTTTGTTGGCGCACACCGGCGGCGGCGGGGGCCGCAGAAAGCCTGGCGCGCATCGCTTGCCCTGACGGCGCAGGCGCATAAGATCGCACGCAAAACCCACCAGCGAGAGGCGAAAAACAGCGGATGAACAGGCGCAGGTTCGAGAACAAGATCGTCATCGTCACGGGGGCGAGCACCGGCCTGGGCCCGGTCATGTCGCGGATGCTGGTAGAGGAAGGCGCGAAAGTGGTGATGGCCGCGCGCCGGGCCGAACTCGTCCAGGCCGAGGCGGCGGCGATCGGCGAGAACGCGGTCGCGGTCCAGGCCGACGTGACGAACGAGGCCGACATCGCCGCGATGGTCGATACGGCGATGGAGCGCTGGGGCCAGGTCGACGTGCTGTTCAACAACGCGGCGGTGCCGGGCAAGGATTTGTGGATCTGGGAGCAGACGCTCGAGAACTGGAACGCCACGTTCGCGGTCGACGTGACCGCCGCGATGCTGTGCAGCCGCGAGGTGCTGCGCCGCTCGATGATGGCGCGCAAAACCGGCTCGATCGTCAACTTCTCGTCGGTCGCGGGGTGGAACGGGCTACCGCGCAAGAGCCATTACAGCGCGGCCAAAGGCAGCTTGAGGATCCTGACGAAAGTGATCGCGACCGAGGTCGGGCCTTACGGGATCCGCTGCAACTGCCTGGTGCCGGGCGCGATCGAGACGCAGCTGATGGCCGACTGGCTGGAGCGCACCGCGGCGGAGGAAGGCATCTCGGTCGAAGAGCGCCGCGATGCCTGGTTCGCGAATGTCCCCTTGAAAGCCAAGATCTCGACCGCCGAGGACGTCGCCAGGGCGGCGCTGTTCCTCGCCTCCGACGATGCCCGCACGATCACCGGCCAGTCGATCAACGTCGATGCGGGGCTGGTGATGGTCGGCTAGGTTTGATCCTTGCGCCGGTCGATCGTTGCGGTGACCGCGACGTCCATCGTGACGTTGCCCACGGTGCGCATGATGTCGGGCAGCATCTCGACCGCGACCAGCAGCGCGAGCGGCTCCAGCGGCAGCCCCATGGCCAGGGCGATCGGCCCGATCGACGTGATGAAGCTGATCGTGCCCGGCAGCGAGACGGTGCCCACGGTCGTCACCAGCGCGACGCCGACCCCCGCCGCGAGCATCTCTGTGGTGAGCGGAATCCCGGAAAGCTTGGCGACGTAAAGGCACACCGCCAGGTTCATCCCCGGACCCGTCGCGCGAAACAGCGCGACCGCCAGGGGCAGGACGAACTCGGCACTGCTGCGGGCGACGCCCAGGCGGTTACACGCCGCCAGCATCGCCGGAAGGCTGGCGAGCGAGCTTTGCGTCGACAGGGCCACCGCCTGGACCGGCAGCATCGCCCGGACGAATGCACCCAACGAGAGGCGGGCGCCGACCATCGCGACGCCATACGCGGCCAACAGGACCACCCCGCCCATGCTCGCGATGAGCGCGATGTAATGCGCCAACGCGCCGATCGCCGAAGCGCCGCTTTGGACCCCGACGGCGAACGCGAGGCAGAACACGCCGATCGGTGCGACTTGCAGGACCCAACCGATGATGACCAGCATCGCGCCGGCGAGACCCGCAAAGAGCCCGGACAGCTGCTGGCGCGGCGCTTCGGGCAGCCGCGTGATCGCCGCGCCCAGCAGCGCGACGAAGACGATCACCGGCAGGATCGCATCGCCGGCGGCGGCGGCGAAGACGTTGGCCGGGACCAGCGATTCGATGAACGCCCCGGCTTGAGGCACGGCAGTAGCCGCGCTGGGCACCGCCTCGCGCAAGGCCGCCGCCGCGCTTGGCGGCAGGGGCCAGGCGTCGAGCGCGAGGGGCATGACCAGCGCGGATGCGATCGTCCCCGCCGTCAGCACGGCCGCGAACAACCCGAGCGTCTTCCACGCCATCGATCCCGCTCGTGCGGCCGCAACCGCCTCGCCGATCCCGGTCACCAGCAGCCCCGCGACCAGCGGCAGGATCGTCATCTGCAGGGCGCGAAGCCACAGCCGTCCGATCGGCTGGGCGATCTCCAGCACCGGAGCCGAGGCAGCCGTACCAGCCAGCGCAATGCCCAAGGCGAGGCCCGCGGCCAATCCCGCCAGCGTCCACGCCGCCGGCACCCGCACGTCGGGCAACACGAACGCCGGACCGATCGCGTCCCCCATCTAAAGCCCGTCCGCCATTACCGTATCGCCATCGCGAGGACATCTCCGTGCTGGTTGCGTGACATTAACGCGCCGAGGCGACATAGCAATTTCGGGTAACGCGCCAGCGCAAAACGAGGCACCAATGGGACGGCAATTCTTCGGCACCGACGGGATAAGAGGGCGCACCAACGCCGGGGTGATGACCGCCGCGACCGCGATGAAAGTCGGCCAGGCGGCGGGCACGCGCTTTTTGCGCGGCACGCACCGCCACCGCGTGGTGATCGGCAAGGACACCCGCCTGTCGGGCTATATGCTGGAGAACGCGATGGTCGCGGGCTTCACCAGCGTGGGCATGGACGTGGTGCTGCTCGGCCCGATGCCGACTCCCGGCGTGGCGCTGCTGACGCGCGAACTGCGGGCCGACGTCGGCGTGATGATCTCCGCCAGCCACAACCCGTACGAGGACAACGGCATCAAGCTGTTCGGCCCGGACGGCTTCAAGCTGTCCGACGAAGACGAACTGGCGATCGAGGCGCTGCTGGGCCAGGAGCTCAAGCTGGCACCGTCCGAGGACATCGGCCGCGCCCGCCGGATCGAGGACGCGCGCGGGAGGTATATCCACGCGGTCAAGGCCTCGCTGCCCGACGACATCCGCCTCGACGGCCTCAAGATCGTGGTCGATTGCGCAAACGGCGCGGCGTACCAGATCGCGCCCTCGGCCTTTTGGGAACTCGGCGCGGAAATCATCCCGATCGGGGTCACGCCCAACGGCAAGAACATCAACGACAAAGTCGGTTCGACCCACCTCGACCTGACCCGCGAGACCGTGGTCGCCTCCGGCGCGGACATCGGCATCGCGCTCGACGGCGACGCGGATCGGCTGATCGTGGTCGATGAAAAGGGCGAGGTCGTGGATGGCGACCAGTTGATGGCGCTGATCGGCAGCCGCTGGGCCGCGCAGGGTACGCTCAAGGGCGGCGGCGTCGTGGCGACGGTGATGTCGAACCTGGGGCTCGAACGCTTTCTGAATGGCCAGGGGCTGGAGCTGGTGCGCACGCAGGTCGGCGACCGCCATGTGCTCGAACGGATGAAGTCCGGCGGCTACAATGTCGGCGGCGAACAGTCGGGCCACATGATCCTGCTTGACCATGCCACCACCGGCGACGGCACGATCGCCGGGCTGCAAGTGCTCGCCGCGCTGGTCCAGTCGGGCAAGCGCGCCAGCGAACTGCTCCACTTGTTCGATCCGGTGCCCCAGCTCTTGCGCAACGTCCGCTTCGCCGGGGGCAAGCCGTTGGACGACGCCAGGGTCATGCGCGTCATCGCCGACGCCGCGGCGCAACTCGCCGGCAAGGGCCGCCTGGTCATCCGTCCCTCGGGCACCGAGCCGGTGATCCGCGTCATGGCCGAGGGCGACGACGCGGGCGAAGTCGACACCGTGGTCGCGGCGATCTGCGACGCCGTGGCGGAAGCGGCGGCCTGATGCCGCTCGAAATGCGCCCCGACTGCGAACGCTGCGGCACCGACCTGCCCGCGGCGGCCCCGGGCGCGTTCATCTGCAGCTTCGAAAGCACGCATTGCGCCGAGTGTGCCGAGGCCATGGACGATCGTTGCCCGGCTTGCGGCGGCGAGCTGACCGACCGGCCGACGCGGGCCAAGCAGCACCACGATTCGGCACCCCCGTCGAAAGTGCGGAAGTTCCAGGGGTGACCGCGCGCATCCTGATCATCGCCGGCTCGGATTCCGGCGGTGGTGCCGGAATCCAGGCCGACATCAAGACCGTGACGATGCTGGGCGGCCATGCAATGACCGCGATCACCGCGATCACCGCGCAGAATACACTGGGCGTGCAGGAGGTGCTGCCCCTGCCCACCGCCCTCGTCCAGGCGCAGTTCCACTCGGTCATGGACGATATCGGGGCCGATGCGATCAAGATCGGGATGCTGGGCACGCCGGAGCTGGTCGAAGCGGTCCGCGAATTGCTCATGGGCCTCTCCTGCGAGATTCCGATCGTCCTCGACCCGGTCATGGTCGCGACCAGTGGCCACGCCTTGAACGAGAACGGCACTGCCGCCGCGATGCACCGCCTGCTGCCGCTGGCGACGCTCGTCACGCCCAACCTTCCCGAACTGGACGCGCTGGGCGGCGTTGACGCAATCCTGGCCGAAGCGCCCGCCGTGCTGATCAAGGGGGGGCATGCCGACGGGCCGACGATCACCGACCGCCTGCTCACCCGCGCCGGCGAGATCGCGCGCTGGGAAGGCACGCGGATCGAGACCACCAGCACCCACGGCACCGGCTGCACCCTCGCCAGCGCCATCGCGGTCGGGCTGGGCCAGGGCCTGGCGCTCGAGCCCGCGATCGAACGCGCCCGGCGGTTCGTCAGGGCCGCGCTGGAGGCCGCGCCGGGGCTAGGCGGCGGCCACGGCCCGATGGGGCATCAAGCGGTGCGGCTATAAGTTCCTCCCCGGCACGGGGAGAAACCAGGCGCTCAGCAATCCAGGTCGTAGAACTTCACGATCTCGGCCCAGGCTTCCTCGGCGGTCTCCACCGGCGTGAACAGGGCGATGTCCTCGGGGTTGATCACCCCTTCGTCGACGAGCGCCTGGAAGTTCACCACCTTGCTCCAGAAGTCTGCGCCGAACAGCAGGATCGGCAGCGGCTTCATCTTGCCGGTCTGGATCAGGGTGAGCAGCTCGAAGAATTCGTCGAGGGTCCCGAAGCCGCCCGGGAACACGGCCACTGCCCGCGCGCGCAGGAGGAAGTGCATCTTGCGCAGCGCGAAATAGTGGAACTGGAACGAGAGCTCCGGGGTGACGTACGCGTTGGGTGCCTGCTCGTGCGGCAGGACGATGTTGAGCCCGATCGAATCCGCACCCGCCTCGGTCGCGCCGCGGTTGGCCGCTTCCATGATCGAGGGGCCGCCGCCGGAGCAGATCACGAACTGCCGCATGTCGTTCTCGACGATCGCGCATTCGCTGGCGATCCGGGCGAGCTTGCGGGCTTCCTCGTAGTACTTGGCCTTGTCGATCAGCCGCTCGACCACCGCCAGCCGTTCGGGCGTCGTGGCGGTCTTGCGCGCGGCCTCGGCCTGCTCGGGCGAGGGGATCCGCGCCGAGCCATAGCAGACCAGCGTGGAGCCGATCTTCGCTTCATCGAGCAGCATCTCGGTCTTGAGCAGCTCGAGCTGGAATCGCACCGGCCGCAGTTCGTCGCGCAGCAGGAAGTCGGTGTCGCGAAACGCCAGCAGGTACGACGCGTTCTGCGTCTGCGGCGTGGTGCTGGCATGCGCGTCGGCGAATAAGGCTTCCTGGTCGGCCTTGTAGAACCGGCGGCGGGTGAGTCGCTTGTTGGTGGGTTCGGTCATGCCGGCTCATTCCCCGATCCCGCGCGGCGTGTCGAGCGGCAAGCAGCGGTTGGCGGCAAGCAGCGGTTGCCAGCGCCAGTCGTGTCGTGCCAGTCATCCGCCCAAAGCATGAGGAGAGCCTGCGATGACTACCGACACGACGCTCGACGAGATCCGCGATACGGTCCGCAACCTGAAGGACCGCCAGGACATCTTCGACTGCCTCCAGCGCGAGAGCCGCGCGCGCGACCGCCAGGATTCGGAGCAGATCGCGGGGTGCTGGTGGGACGACGGCGTCGACGAGCACGGCGCCTTCACGCACCGGATGCCCGACTATCCCGAGCGGGCGAACCTGGGGCACAAGATGAACTTCCACATGACCAGCCACAACCTGACCAACCATCTGTGCGAGATCGACGGCGACACGGCCTATTGCGAAACGTACGTGATCGGCGGCCTGCGCTGGCTCGACAAGGAGGACGCCGGGAACACGACCTCGATCGCCTTCGGACGGTACCTCGACCAGCTCAAGCGGCGCGGCGGGGAATGGCGGATGCTGACGCGGCGCTGCACGATCGAACTGACCGCCGACGCCGACGGCAGCTGGCTGCAATCCGCTGCGATCAAGGGCTTCCTGAAGCCGCTGTGGAGCAAGGAAGACCCATCCTACGAACGCCCGATCGTGGCCAGGCCGCCGAGCGAGGGCGTGCGCTGGTAGCGGGATCGGAGGAGAGCCTGGATGCCCCGCGAGGATTCGAACCTCGATAGACAGAGTCAGAGTCTGTAGTCTTACCGTTAGACGACAGGGCAATTGTCGGGCGCTCTATGCGCGCTGCCGGGCCCCGTCAAGCCACTGCGCGCCCTCTATCGGGCCGGTGGACTTGCCCCATTGACCGGGCGGGGCTACATCGGTCGCCAGGTACCCGCAGCATCCCTGCGAGATAACGATAAGAGTGTGTTGATATGGCGGACCAGCCTCCGCCGGCGGCATGGGAAACGGTGGCGGGCGGCGAAGGCGGACAGCGTGCGGCGACCAAGCCCGCTGCGCCTCCCCCTTCCCCGCCTCAAGCCGCCCCGCCAGCCGGTGACAGTTCCGGGGAGATTCCCCGCGCCGCCCGCGATCCGGCGCTGTCGCGCGGCTTGCCCTTCCCGCGCAGCGCCTATGCCGCCATTGACCTTGGCACCAACAACTGCCGCCTGCTGATCGCACGGCCATCGGGCGACAATTTCGTCGTGGTCGATGCGTTCAGCCGGGTCGTGCGGCTCGGCGAAGGCCTGGCCCAGACCGGCAAGCTCAGCCAGGAGGCGATGGATCGGACGCTCGGCGCGCTGCACGTCTGCGCCGACAAGCTGCGCCGCCGCAACGTCCAGCTCGCCCGTTCGGTCGCGACCGAGGCCTGCCGCCGCGCCGCCAACGGCATGGAATTCATCGAACGGGTCCGCGAGGAAACCGGGATCGCCTTCGACATCATCACCGCGGGCGAAGAAGCGCGGCTGGCGGTGCTGGGCTGCCACATCCTGCTCGAGCCCGGGATCGGCCCGGCGCTGATCTTCGACATCGGCGGCGGGTCGACCGAGCTCGTCCTGATCGAGAGCGGCCCGACCGTCCCGCGCATCCTCGACTGGGTCAGCGTGCCGTGGGGCGTGGTTTCGCTGACCGAGACGTTCGGCGACGAGATGACCGGCGAGGACGACGCGGACCAGGCCGCCCGCCTCGTCCGGTACGAGAACATGCGCGCCGCGGTGCGCGACAGCTTCGCCGCCTTTGCCGAGCGCGTCGCCAGCACCCGCGCTGCCGGCGAGCACGGCGACGATGGCGCCCACCCCGACAGTAGCGGGGCCCTGCGCCTGCTCGGCACCAGCGGCACGGTCACCACGCTGGCCAGCCTCCACCTCGACTTGCTGCAGTACGACCGCCGCGCGGTCGACGGGCTGATCGTCCCGGCCGCCTCGATGCGCGACATTTCCAGCCGGCTTTCGGCGATGTCGCCGGCAGAGCGCCGCGAGTTGCCCTGCATCGGGCGCGAGCGGGCCGACCTGGTGGTCGCCGGCTGTGCGATCCTCGAGGCGATCCTCGACCTGTGGCCCGCCGCGCGACTCGGCGTTGCCGACCGGGGTATCCGCGAAGGCATCCTGCGCAGCCTGATCACCGCCGGCGGCGAAGGCGAACGCCTGCGCGCCGAACTGCGCCTGCGCCAACATGAAGAGGTTCGTTCGCTATGAGTCGCTCCGGCGAAGATCGGGTCCGGCTCAAGACCGGCAAGGGCCGGACATCGAGCTCGACCCGCTGGCTGTCGCGTCAGCTCAACGATCCGTACGTCAAGAAGGCCAAGGCGGAAGGCTATCGCAGCCGCGCGGCCTACAAGCTGGCGGAGCTCGACGAGAAGTTCACCCTGCTCAAGGGCGTGACCCGCGTGGTCGACCTGGGGATCGCGCCCGGCGGGTGGAGCCAGATCGTCCGCAAGCGCAGCCCGAACGCCAAAATCGTCGGCATCGACCTGCTGCCGACCGACCCGATCGAAGGCGTCACGATCTTCGAGATGGACTTCATGGCCGACGAGGCGCCCGCCGCGCTCGAAAACGCGCTGGACGGCCCGCCCGACCTGATCCTGTCGGACATGGCTGCCAACACCGTCGGTCACAAGCAGACCGATCACTTGCGCACGATGGGCCTGGTCGAGACCGCCGCCGACTTCGCCATCGCCACGCTCGCGCCGGGCGGCGCGTTCGTCGCCAAAGTCCTGGCCGGCGGCACCGATGCGGAATTGCTGGCATTGCTGAAGCGCCATTTCTCCGCGGTGAAGCACGCCAAACCGCCGGCCAGCCGCAAGGATTCGTCCGAATGGTACGTCGTCGCCCAAGGGTTCAAGGGCTG
>JBDSOM010000186.1:0-3526 GCA_039914785.1 Novosphingobium sp. | reverse complement strand
GCCTCTCGCCGACGAGTGGCGGCAAAGCGCCCACAAAGCAGGCGGTCGCCAACACATTATATGTTTATATACATCTTACAGCGCACTTCTTTCTGGACCTCGCTGCAAGAAAATCGAGGCGCAAGCGTCGTTTTTAAATGGTCCGAAATGATATAATTTATCTTTATAGATAAATAGTTTAATTGAGATCAGCCTCCAAGGCGCACCTCGCCGACAGAGCCATCGGCCATCGAACCACTCCCAGATGATGTTGACATATAATCTACAACGCCGTAGCTCATCCCCAAGCTTCCTACAGGAGAATTGTATGCGCTCCGTTGCTCTATCTGTCGCCGCCGCGGCGATCCTCATCGCCACCCCCGCGCTTGCCGGCTCCCGCCAATCGGGGAGCCCAGCTGCTGGGCAATCCGACAGCGGCGGATCGACATCCGGGAGCGCTGCCAGGAGCGGCAAGGCGGGCGGCCTGGGGCTGACCAACTCATCCCTCTTCGGCGTCGGCATCGCCCTTGCAGCGACCATCGGCATCGTCGTGGCCTCTCAGACCGGAAAGTCTTCGCCGCCCGTCAGCCCCTGACCATAATCGCGAGCTCATCGGGTCAGTTGCGCTCTAGAATTCCGCCCGGAACGAGCCTCGAAATGCGGCAGTTCCCCCAGTCTTCGGCTGCTCCGCACAACCCCGAGACGCGGCGGGATCGGTTGCGTTTCGGCCTTCTCACGATCCTCCTGGGCGCAACCTTCCTGATGGGGGGAAGCGCCCGGAGCGACGTCTCCTCCCTCCTGATTCTGCGACCGCTTTCGGCGGTGATCTTCGTGGCCACCGTCCTGATCGCCATGCCCCAGGCCTGGCATCGCGCCCCATGGACCGTGACCATCGCGGCGGCCTCGTTGGCGCTGTGCCTGCTCCAGTTAGTCCCGTTGCCAGCCGAACTCTGGTCCGAGTTGCCGGGCCGGCAGATTGCGGTGGATGTCTATCGCAGCGTCGGCCTGCCGCTTCCCTGGCATCCGCTGACGCTGACGCCGCAGCACACTTGGAACGCTGCGTTTTTCCTGTTGTCGCCCCTGTCGGCCTTGATACTCGCGCTGACGCTGAGGCCGGTGCAAGTCCAGCGCGTCCTGGCAGGCCTGATTGGGTTCGCGATACTGAGCGCCGGCATCGGAGCCTTGCAGAGCCTGGGTACACCGTGGCTCCATTGGTACGCCATCACCAATCGGGGGGCCGCGGTCGGCCTGTTCGCCAATCAGAACCACGCCGCGCTGCTGTCCGCCTGCGCCCTGCCGCTGCTGGGGCTCTACACCGGCTCGATCGGAACTTTGAAAGGATGGGCAGCGGTGCTGGCGGCCGTGATGCTCATCCCCATGATCCTGCTGACCGGCTCGCGGGCGGGCCTCGCCTGGGCCGCGCTTGCCCTGCCGATGATGCTCTGGGTCCATGGGCGCCGCGCCAGATCGGGGCGGCTCGCGGCGGCATGGCCGTGGCTGATCGCCGTGGCGGTAGCCGGCGTCGCCGCAACTTTCGTCATGGGGGGGCGCGTTGCGGCGCTGCTGCGGCTGGCAGACACCGGGGGGCCGGGCGAACTGCGCCTCAACGCCGCCGCCGCGATTTGGCGAGCCGTCGGCGATCATTGGCCCTGGGGCAGCGGTATCGGCAGCTTTGTCGAGGTGTACGGCATCTACGAACCGCAAGACCTGCTTGGCGTCGCTTATCTCAATCACGCGCACAACGATGTGCTGGAATTGCTCCTAACGGGAGGACTGCCCGCCGCGTTTCTCATGGTGGCAGGCGTGGCAAGCCTGGTCCGCGCGGCCCCACCGGCTCCGTTAAGGGGCAACGACGCTGCGGAAAACCGCCGCTGGGCGCGTGCCGGCTGGTCGATCATCACCTTGCTCTCGCTCGCCAGCCTCGTGGACTACCCCCTCCGCACGCCGATCCTGGCCGTGCTGCTGGCGGTGGCCGCAGCCCTCGTAGCGCGGAAGACCAGGGTGCCGCCGGACGTCAAGGGTAGCGCCCAGCATGACCGATCGGATCAGGCCATGGATCCGTACACATCACAGCCCGCCTGCACCATGCAGCCCTGAGCCGAGGTCAGCACACGCTGGATGGCAGCGCACGCGCGGTCCATGTCGTCCTGGGCCAGCGTCGGATGAACCAGAAACATCAGGCTCGTTTCACCCAACTGACGAGCGACCGGCAGGCGCGTGACAGGCCTTCCGATCACATCGAACGCCTTCTCGAGGTAGACTTCGCTGCAGGTTCCCTGGAAGCACGGGACGCCCAGCGCGTTGATCTCCGCAACGATCCGGTCCCGGGTCCAGCGCCCGGCGAGATTCTCCGGCCGGACGTGGGCATAGAACTTGTACTCGGCGTGGACCGACGCTGCGCCGTGTGCCGTGCCGACAGCATGGGGCAAGCGGATCAGGCCGTCCGTCCCGGCGAACGGCTGGAGCGCCTCGCGCAGCCGCGCCGCGTTGGCGCGCCGCTGCGCAGTCCATTCGGCCATGCGGCGCAGCTGGATCCGGCCAATCGCGGCTTGCATCTCCATCATGCGCCAGTTGGTGCCCACGCTTTCGTGCAGCCAGCGGAAGCCGGGTGCATGCTGGCGCTCATAGACGGCATTCCAGGCCTTGCCATGGTCTTTGAACGACCACATTTTCGACCAGAGCGCCGGATCGCCCGTGGTGACCATGCCGCCCTCCCCGCCCGTCGTCATGATCTTGTCCTGGCAGAACGACCACGCGCCGATGTGGCCGATCGACCCGACGCTCCGCCCCTTGTACCGGGCGCCGTGCGCCTGCGCGCAGTCTTCGACCACTTTGAGGTCGTGTGCCGCGGCAAGCGCCATGATGGCATCCATCTCGGCCGGGGCCCCCGCCAGGTGGACCACGATGACGGCGCGGGTCTGCGGCGTAAGGGCGGCCGCGATCGTCGCTGCTGTGAGGTTGCCGCTGTCGCGATCGACATCGGCGAAGATCGGCGTCGCGCCCGCGTTGATGACGCACGTGGCCGAGGCCAGGAATGTGCGCGGCGTAACGATCACCGCGTCTCCCGGACCGATCCCCAGGCCGTGCAGCGCCAGGTCGAGCGCCACCGTGCCGTTGGCCACCGCGACGGCATGCGGGCTGTCCGCCCAGGCCGCGAATTCCCGTTCGAACGCGCGGCATTCCTGTCCAGTCCAGTAGTTGACCCGGCCCGAACGCAGCACGTCGGTGACAGCGGCCACTTCCTCATCGGAAAAGCAGGGCCAAGGGGCAAAATCGGTATCGAGCATGTCAGGCTTTTCCCAAGGATTGAGCGGGCTCCAACACCCGGGCGCGCCTCAGCGGCCGGGCAGGATTGCCCGCCACGACCATTCCATCGGGTACATCGCGGGTGACCACGGCGCCCATTCCCACCGTTGCGCCGCGACCGATACGCAGCGGGGCACCGGGGAGGCCTTGGCGGATGACCGCGCCCGCGCCGATGTAGGCGTGGTCCTCGATCGCGACGTTGCCGTTGCATCGCACGCCGGGGGCGAACGTCACGTAGTCG
>JBDSOM010000162.1:0-8528 GCA_039914785.1 Novosphingobium sp. | reverse complement strand
ATCGATCACTGCGCTGATCCCGGTCGTCGTCGCGCGCAGGACGGGGAGGCCCTCCTCGATCGCGCGCAAGCGGGCCTGGGCGAGGTGCTGCGGCGGGCCCCAACTTCCGAACCAGCCATCGTTCGACGGATTGAACAGGAAATCGGGCCGGTGGGCGCGGTCGACGACTTGCCCGGAAAACACGATCTCGTAGCAGATTTGCGCCCCGACCCGGCCCCACGGTCCCAAATCGAGCGTGCGCGGACCCGGGCCTGGCCAGAAATCGAGCGCGCCGGCGACCAGCCGAGAGGCGCCGAGCGGCTCCAGCAACCAGCGGAGCGGCAGATACTCGCCGTAAGGGACCAGGTGCGCCTTGGCATAGCTGCCGCGCAGCGCGCCGCTGGCGTCGACCACCGTGACGACATTCCGGGCGGCCACCGGCGCGCCGTCGTCCACCTCCAGGTCGACCGCGCCGGTCAGCAGCAGGCTGCCCGGGCCGATCACCTGGCCGAGGCGCTGCCGCGCGCGGAGCGGGTCGGCAGCGTACGTCGTTTGGCGATAAAAATAGCCGGGATAGCCGTCGCGCAAGTAATCGGGGATGCCGGATTCGGGCCAGAGCACCAGGCGCTGCCGGCCCGGCGCCGCCGGCCGGGTCAGGCCCGAGATCGTGGCGAACTGGCCTTCCCACTTGGTCGGATCGTCGAGCTCCTGCTGGCGCACGTCGGGCTGGACGAGCGTAAAGGCGAGCTTCCCCGGCGCAGCCGACCCGCCGATAGGCGCGAGGAACGCCGCGACAGGGAGCAACGCCAGCGCCCCGGTCCGCCAATCGAGGGCAGGCCGCCTGAGCGCCGCGAGCCAGCATGCCGCAAGCAGCGCGACCGCGCCCGATAGCGCATATGTGCCAAGCCACGGCGCGGCGGCAGCGAGACCCGGGCGCGCGAACGAACCAAGCGCGGCGACGCCGAGCGGGTTCCAGGCGAACCCGGTGAAGACCCAGGAGCGCAGCCATTCGCTGACGATCCAGCAGGCCGCGAAGCCCAGCGCGAGGCTCAAGGCCCCGCGCCGGCCCAGCAGCCAGGCGCCGAGTGCCGCCAACAGGGGGAAAACCGCGAGATAAAGCGCCAGCAGCACGACCGCGATCCAGCCGAGCCACGCCGGCATGTTCGCCTGATACGTGAAGGCAGTGGCGATCCAGGTGTTGCCGATGATGAAATGGCCGATGCCGAACAGCCAGCCGATCAGCGCGGCCCGGCCGGCGCTGCGCGCCTTGCTCAGCAGGTAGATCAGCCCGGCGACACCGAGCAAGGTGAGCGGCCACAGCGCGAGCGGCTGGAAGCCGCAGGCGGCAAGTCCACCCAATACAGGGGCGGCGATTCGCGGGTGCGCCGCCAGGCTGGTGCCGGCGCGGCGAGCAACGTCCATTGCGGGGAGCTGCATGCCGTGCGCCGGGACCCGCTTATCCGACCGAAGCGACCGTTTCGGCGTCACCCTCGTCGGCGACCTTGCGCCGGGCGCGGCGACGCGGTTTCGCTTCAGCGACTTCCTCGACGCCTACATCCTCCCGCACTTCTTCGCGTACGATCGCCGGGGGTAGCGACGAAGGATCGAGGCCGAGAGATTCGCCCTCCCCATCGTTGACGCGCTCCGCCTGGTCATCGCGACGCGGCTGGCGATCCTCGCGGCGAGGCCGCAGCCCGCGGGCGTTGCGGTTGGGACGGACGAACGGATTTTCCGGCGGTTCGTAAGGATTGGCGCTGGGGGCCTCGGCCTCTTCGCCGGTTTCTGCGGGCTCCTCGGCAACCGGCTCTTCCCGGCGCGGTTGCCGTTCGGGGCGCTCTTGTCGTTCCGGACGTTCCTGCCGCTCCGGACGTTCGGCGCGCTCCGGGCGTTCGGCGCGATCGGCACGCTCAGGGCGATCCTCGCGCTCGCGGCGCGTGTAGACGGGCGGCTGGTCGAACGTCGGGAAATCGCTCTCGACCGAGAAATCGGCGCTGTCGTCGCTCTCGCCTTGCGGAGCGTCGCCTTCCTGCCAGCGGTCGTCGCGGCGGACCCGCTGCTCTTCCTGGCGAACGCGCGTATCGGCGATGACGCGGAAATAGTGATCGGCGAACTGCAGATAGTATTCCGCCTGGACCCGGTCACCGTTGAGGTGGGCATCGTGCGCCAGCTTGCGGAACTTCTCGAGCATCTGCGGCGCGTTGCCACGGGCACGGCTATCGACCCGGTTGGTCGGCGCACCGCCACCACCACCGCCTTGCGGCCGGCTGTTATTGCTGCCGCGGCCGCGGCGACGGTTATTGTTGGTGCTGTTATTGTTGCCACGATTACTGTTGTTCAAGGGAAAGTGTTCCTTAACCCCGCATCACCGCTCGGCACCAAGCCGGCGTGATTGCGCATCCCTGTTCCGCGAGCGCGTCCACCGCGCCGCGGGCCCTACATCTGCGAAGTTCATGGCGCTGAATGCCATGCTCGTTAGCAAATGCTGGAGTTGAGCCGGCCGGAAGGGAAGCGATCGTCCGACGACTGGCCTATTCCCGACTTAGTGGTTGCGGTTCGGCTTGCCAAGGAGAATCTTAGGTAGACCACCGCATTTCTAAGGCGCGCGGTCGGGCCGCAAGGTCGCGGTGAAGCGTCGTGGAGAATCCCACACCTCGCGCAATCGCGCTGACGGCATCCGCCTGGGTGTGACCGATCTCGATCACGGCGACGCCGGCCGGGCTCAGCAGGTCGGGCAGCTGGGGAATAAGGACCAGGTAGGCATCGAGCCCTTCCGGTCCGGCAAACAGTGCGCCGGCCGGTTCGTGATCGCGCACCGAGGCCGCGAGATCGGCGGCTTCCTCGACATAAGGCGGGTTCGCCAGGACCAGATCGAAGGGACCGCCAAGCTCGTCCGCCCAGCCCGGACGGCTCCAGTCCGCCAGCGCCAGCGTGGCCCGGTCCGCCAGGCCCAGCCGGGCGGCGTTGCCGTGCGCCACAGCCAGGGCAGCAGCGGAGCGATCGATCCCGACCCCGCGCGCGGCGGGCAGTTCGCTGAGCACCGCCAATAGCAACGCACCGGAACCCGTGCCGCAATCGAGCACACGCCGGGCGGCGGGGCAGGCCGCGAGCGCGACGTCGACCAGCACTTCGCTATCGCCCCGTGGGATCAGGACGCCGCGGGTAACCATGAAGCTCAGCCCGCGGAACTCCTGCTCGCCAAGGATGTAGGCGACCGGTTCGTGGGCTTGGCGGCGGCCAAGTAGCGGCGCGAAGGCGGCGGGCACCGGAGCGGTCATATGACGCAGCAGCAACTCGGAGCGGGTTACGCCAAGCGCATGGGCCATCAGCAGTTCGGCATCGAGCCGAGGAGTGTCGGAGCTGGGGGCCAGCGTGGCCGCAGCCGCGCGCAGCGCGGGACCCACGGCGTCACCCATCCCCATTATTCCCCCAGGGCCGCCAGGCGCTTGGCCTGGTCCTCGGCGATCAGCGCGTCGATCAGCTCGCCCAGGCCCGCGCCCTCGAGGATCTCGGGCAGGCGGTGGAGCGTCAGGTTGATGCGGTGGTCGGTCACCCGGCCTTGCGGGAAGTTGTAGGTGCGGATCCGCTCCGACCGATCGCCCGAGCCGACCATCGCCTTGCGCGCTTCGGCTTCGGCGCCGTGCGCCTCCGCGCGGCGCAAGTCGTAAAGCCGCGTGCGCAGGACCTGCATGGCCTTGTCCTTGTTCTTGTGCTGGCTGCGCTGGTCCTGCTGGATCACCACGAGGCCCGTGGGCAAGTGGGTCAGTCGCACCGCCGAATCGGTGGTGTTGACGTGCTGGCCGCCGGCACCCGACGCGCGGTAGATGTCGATCTTGACGTCGTTCGCGTCGATCTGGACGTCGACCTCGTCGGGCTCGGGCAGCACCGCGACGGTGGCCGCCGAAGTGTGGATCCGCCCCTGGCTCTCGGTAGCCGGCACGCGCTGGACACGGTGAACGCCGCTTTCGAACTTGAGCTTGGCGAACACGCCCTGCCCCGCCAGGTTCGCGACGATTTCCTTGAACCCGCCGATCTCGGAAGCGCTGACCGAGACCACTTCGACCCGCCAGCCCTGCTCGGCCGCGTATTTCTCGTACATGCGGAACAAATCGGCGGCGAACAGCGCGGCTTCATCGCCGCCGGTGCCGGCGCGAATTTCGAGCATGGCCGGGCGAGAGTCGGCGGAATCGCGCGGGAGCATGGTTATGGCGAGTTGGTGCTCGGCCTCGGGCAATTCCTCGCGGATCCGGGCGATTTCCTCCTGCGCCATCGCGCGCATTTCGGGATCGGCTTCCATTGCCGCCAAGTCCGCCAGTTCCCCGCGCATCGCGGTTACCGCCATGGCGGCACGGGCGACGGGCTCCAGCTCGGCATAGTCGCGACTGGCGGCAACGAACTCGGGGCCTTCCAGCGTGCCCGAACCCAGCCGCGCCTCGAGCTCGGCAAAGCGCGCGGCGATCTGGCCCAGGCGGGCGTCGCTTACCGACATGATGTCTCGTGCTGACGGGCAAGCGTTTGGCGCATGCGCTCACTGCATGTGGCATCAACGGTCAATGAGGGCTCCTGCATCGTACAACTCGTAAACTGTATTCTCTTGCATGCCTGAGCCAGTCGAGCCGGAAAGGATATCAAATGCCCCGTTTAATGCGCCCCAAAGCGTCTCCTCGTCCTTTCCTTCAACTGAGGGAAAGCCATACGCTAATTTGAATCGGATATTGGCAATCTGATCATTGCTAGTCACCTGACCGTCAATGGTCGCGATCCATATGCAACCAAGCTTTTTGGCCCTGTCGAATCGCTTCTTGAAACTTCCACTCGCAATTAGTTCCGCCGGAATACCCGCACGACGCGCGGTCGAAACAGACCGATAGCCGACAGCAGCGAGATCATCGTCATCTAGGACAAAGGCAATGAATGGCCTTGGCTCATCACGCTCCCCCACCAGCATCGCCAGCCGCTCGATCCCGGCCGCCCAACCCACGGCTGGCGTATGTGGCCCGCCAAGCGTCTCGATCAGCCCGTCATAGCGTCCGCCGCCGAGCACGGTGCCTTGGGCGCCCAGCCGGTCGGTGACGAATTCGAACGCGGTGTGGCGGTAGTAGTCGAGCCCGCGCACCAGCGCCGGGGCGCGGGTCCATTCGACGCCCGCCGCATCCAGGCCTTCGCAAACCTGGCCGAAGAACGCCTGCGCTTCGCCGCTCAGATAATCGTCGATCTTCGGCGCATCGGCGACGAACACCTTGTCGCGCGGGTCCTTGCTGTCGAGGATGCGCAGCGGGTTCTTCTCCAGCCGTTCCTGGCTGTCCTCCGAAAGCTCCGTCCGGTGCGCCTGGAAGTATTCGATCAGCGCGCTGCGCCATGCCTCGCGGCTTTCGCCGTCGCCGAGGGTATTGAGCATCAGCGTGACGCCATCCGCTACGCCCAACTCCTTTAGCAACTGATCGGCCATCACCAGCAGTTCGACGTCGGACTGGGGCTCGGCCGCACCGATGATTTCGGCGTCGAGCTGGTGGAACTGGCGGTAGCGGCCCTTCTGGGGGCGCTCGTAGCGAAACAAGGGCCCGTGGGTGGCGAGCTTCAAGGGCGCGTGCTGCTGCCAGCCGTTGGTCAGGTAGGCCCGCGCGATGCCGGCGGTGAATTCAGGGCGCAGCGTCAGCGATTCCCCGCCGCGATCATCGAACGAGTACATCTCTTTCGACACGACGTCGGTGGTCTCACCCAGCGAGCGGCTGAACACGGTGGTCTTTTCGAACACCGGCATCTCGGCACGGCGAAATCGGTAGAGCTTGCGGACCCGCTCGAACGTCTCGACGACGTGCGCGAACGCCTCGGCTTCGGCGCCGAAGATGTCCTGGGTTCCCCTGATAGCTTGCGGTGTTTCCATAGGCCGGGCGCTTAGCCGCATTGTGCCTGCACGAAAAGCCTGCCGCACGGTTGCAACGCCGCGCCCTTCCCGGCATCACTTGCGCATGAGGACAATCCTGACGGCCGCCACCGCCCTGCTCGCGCTCAGCGCCGCCGGCATGACCTCCGCCCAGCCCGCGCCGCGTTCCGCGCCGGTGGCCGTGCCGATCGCCCGGACGGTGCCCGATGCGGCCGATGTGCCGTACCCCGGCGGGCCGATCACGCTTGAGGTCGACGCCAGCGACACGCGCCGCGCGGCGTTCCGGGTAACCGAGACGATCCCCGTCGCCCCCGGGACCGAGCGCCTCACCCTGCTGTTCCCACAATGGCTCCCCGGCAATCATTCTCCGCGCGGCAACCTGGCCGAGCTGACCAACCTGACGTTCACGGCCGGCGGCAAGACCGCGACGTGGGCGCGCGACCCGGTCGAGGTCTACGCGTTCCACGTCGATGTCCCGGCGGGCGCGCGCGAAGTCGTGGCGAAGTTCGTCTATACCTCGCCGCTGCAGTCCTCCGAGGGGCGGATCGTGATGACCCAGGAGATGCTCAACCTCCAGTGGGAGCAAGTCAGCCTTTATCCCGCCGGGCATTACGTGCGGCAGATCCGGATCAAGCCGGCGGTGACCTTCCCAGCCGGGTGGGGCGTGGCTACCGCGCTCGATAGGCCCAGCGGGAATGGCGGCGGCAGCGGAAGCCGGGTGACCTGGGCCGAGACCGACTATGAAACTCTGATCGATTCGCCGATCTTCGCCGGGGCGAACTTCCGCAAATGGGACCTCGGCAGCGGGGTCATGCTCAATGTCGTCGCCGACAAGCCCGAGCAACTCGACGCCAAGCCCGAGCAGATCGCGGCGCACCGCGCCTTGGTGGCAGAGGCGCTGGCGACCTTCGGCGCGCGCCACTTCGACCGCTACGAGTTCCTGCTCGCGCTCACCGACCGGATGGGCGGGATCGGGCTTGAGCACCACCGTTCGAGCGAGAACCAGCTGGAACCCAATGCGTTCGTCAAATGGGCGGACTACGATTGGGACCGCGGCCTGCTGCCCCACGAATTCGCGCATAGCTGGAACGGCAAGTTCCGCCGCCCGGCCCGGATGTGGACGCCCGACTACCGCACGCCGATGCAGGACAATCTGCTATGGGTCTACGAAGGCCAGACCCAGTTCTGGGGGCTGATCCACGCGGCGCGCTCGGGCCTGCAGTCGAAGGAAATCGTGCTCGGCCAGCTTGCCAATTATGCGGGCTTGTTCTCGCAGCAGCCGGGCCGCGAGTGGCGCTCGGTCGAGGATACGACCCACGATCCGATTTTCGCCGCGCGCAAGGCGAAACCGTTCCCCTCGCTGGCCCGCAACGAGGACTATTACACCGAAGGCGCGCTGGTCTGGCTCGAGGCCGACCAGATCATCCGCGCCGGCACCGGGGACCGTAAGGGCCTCGACGATTTCGCGCGGGGCTTCTTCGGGATGCGCGACGGCGATTGGGGCGAGGTCGGCTACGAATTCGGTGACGTCGTCGCGGCGCTGAACGCGGTCTATCCTTACGATTGGGCCAAGTTCCTCCAGACCCGGCTGCAGACCCCCGGCCAGCCCGCCCCGCTCGGCGGGATCGAGTGCGGCGGCTATCGCCTGGCCTGGCGCGACGAGCCCAACCCGTTCGACAAGGCGCGAATGGCCGAGGGCAAGTTCCTCAGCCTGTACAATTCGCTAGGCCTCGTCATCGACAAGGACGCCAAGGTCACCGCCGCGCGATGGGACAGCGCGGCGCTCAACGCGGGCGTGGTGCCCGGCGCGAAGGTCGTCGCGGTCAACGGCAGCGCCTACGACCAGGACGGGCTGAAGGCGGCGATCACGGCAGCGAAGACCGGGCCAAATGCAGGAAGGCCGCTTGAGTTGCTGATCCAACGCGGCGACAAGTTCCAGACGCTATCCATCCCTTACCGCGACGGCCTGCGCTGGCCGTGGCTGGAGCGCGCGCCGGGCAAGTCACCAGCCGGCCTCGACGCCCTGCTCGCGCCGCGCCGGCCAAACGCCGAGTGAGCGCCATCCTGTGAGCGGGGGCCAAGACGCCTGGCAGATCGGGCGCCGCCTCGCGCCGCCTCGCTTCCTGCTATTCGTCGGCCTGCTGATTGCGGGCTTCTTCACGCACCACGCGGTCTTTGCGCCGCCCGGATGGACCGAGTCCGCGGCGCTGGCGTTCGATCTGGCGGCCGCGGTGTTCCTGGTTTCGCTGTTGCCGCTGCTCAAGGAAAGCGGCGGCGACGTGATTCGCCGCCATGCCGACGCCAACGATGCGAATCGCCCGCTGGTGTTGGTCGTCACCGCGCTGGTGATGATCGTCGTGACGGCGGCGATCGCGAGCGAGTTGCCCGGCGCGCGCGCCGGTCACCTGGCGTCGATCGTCAAGCTGGTCGTCACGCTGCTGCTGATCTGGCTGTTCACCAACTGCGTCTATGCCCTGCACTACGCCCACGATTTCTATACATCGATACCGGGTGAAAAGGGCGACTGCGGCGGGATCGAGTTCCCCAGCACGCCCGAGCCCGCCTATAGCGACTTCCTCTACTTCGCACTGACCCTGGGCATGACGTTCCAGACTTCTGACACCGACATCACTTCGTCGCGGATCCGCACCGTCGCGCTGTTCCACTC
>JBDSOM010000194.1:0-8088 GCA_039914785.1 Novosphingobium sp. | reverse complement strand
CACCCCCTCCACCGCCTGCGGCGGTTCCCCTCCCCGTCCCGGGGAGGATTTGGAAACGCCTCCCCCATCACTCTTCCAGCACCCACGAATCCTTGGTGCCGCCGCCTTGCGAGGAATTGACCACGAGGCTGCCCGGCTTGAGCGCCACGCGGGTCAATCCGCCCGGGGTGATCTCGATCCCCTGGGGCGAGACCATCACGAAGGGGCGCAGGTCGACGTGGCGGGGGCTGAGCCCGGCTTTTGCGAGGATCGGCACGGTCGACAGCGCGAGCGTCGGCTGGGCGATGTAGTTGTCGGGCCGCGCCTTGAGCTTGGCGGCAAACGCGGTCAGCTCCTTTTTCGACGCCGCCGGGCCGACCAGCATGCCGTAGCCGCCCGAACCGTGGACTTCCTTGACCACGAGATCCTTGAGGTTTTCGAGCACGTATTTCAGCGCGTCGGGCTCGGCGCAGCGCCACGTCGGGACGTTCTGCAGGATCGGCTTCTCGCCGGTATAGAACTCCACGATCTCGGGCATGAAGCTGTAGATCGCCTTGTCGTCGGCGATCCCGGTGCCGGGCGCGTTGGCGATGGTGATCCCGCCGGCGCGGTAGATGTCCATGATCCCAGCGACGCCCAGCGCGCTGTCGGGCTTGAAGGTCAGCGGATCGAGATAGTCGTCGTCGACCCGGCGATACAGCACGTCGATCGGCGTATAGCCGCGCGTGGTGCGCATCGCGATCCGCCCTTCGACCACCCGCAAATCGCTGCCCTCGACAAGCTCGGCGCCCATCTGATCGGCGATGAAGGCGTGCTCGTAGTAGGCCGAATTGTAGACCCCGGGGGTCAGCACCGCGACCACCGGGCGGCCTGTGGTCGCCGGCGGCGCGCACGCCGCCAGGCTGCGGGCGAGGCGCCGCGGATAGTCGGACACAGGGCGCACCGGCACTTTGGTGAACAGCTCGGGGAACATCGCCATCATCGTCTCGCGGTTCTCGAGCATGTACGAGACCCCGGACGGCGTACGGGCGTTGTCCTCCAGCACCATGAACTCGCCCTCGCCGGTGCGGACGAGATCGATCCCGACGACGTGGGTATAGACCCCGCCGGGCGGGGTGAACCCGGCCATCTGGGTCAGGAACGCTTCGTTGTTCTTCAACAATCGCTCGGGCAGGCGGCCGGCGCGCACGATCTCGCGGCGGTGGTAGAGATCGTGGAGGAATGCGTTGAGCGCGCTGACCCGCTGCTCGATCCCGCGCGTGAGCTTGCGCCATTCAGCTGCGGTGATGACCCGGGGAATGACATCGAAGGGGATCAGCCGCTCTTCCGCAGCGTCGTCGCCGTAGACGTTGAAGGTGATCCCGGTCTTGCGGAAGAACACCTCCGCGGCTTCGTTCTGCCGGCGGAGCCACTGGCCGTCTTGCTCGTCGAGCCAACCGCAGTAGCCCGAATAGGCGGCGCGCGTCGCGCCATTGCTATCGTGCATCTCGTCGAACGACGAGCGGGCGGGCAGATTCATAGGCGACATCCCATCCCCGGATTTGTGGCGCATCGGCAGACGCTTGCCAAGAACTATTGCTGCACGTGCGAAACCCGCCTGCACGACGACAACGCATATCGCGCCAGCGCGTTTCCGTGGCTTTCCAACGACGCACGTTATGATACGGCCCTAGGTTAGAAACCGGCGACAGAAGACTCAAGAAGGATGCGCGGATGACCGAGAAAACGATGTGGCGCGTACCCCGCCAACCGCGTGAGGACTACACCGACGCCTCGCGCGAAATGCAGGCATTCTGGGGCGAACCCGACGCGTGGGAGAACGGCTCGGCCACGAACGTCATCCAGGTGATGGCCAACCACCCCGACCTGGGCAAGGCGTACAACGCCTGGGGCTGGCATCTGCTGGTCACCAACACCGTCCCCGAACGCCACCGCGAACTCATCATCCTGCGCGTGGGCTGGATCAAGCAGTCCGAGTACGAGTGGCACAACCACGTCGGCTACGCGCTGAACCTGGGTATGAGCCTGGACGAGATCGCGGCAGTCAAGGACGGCGCGGCGGGTGCGTGGCCGTGGAGCGACGCGGACCGCGCGGTCCTGAAGGGGGTCGACGAACTCACCGAGACTAACGACCTGTCAGACGAGACCTGGGCGCAGCTCACGGCGTTCTACGATCGCAAGCAGATGATGGATTACCTCCACACCATCGGCCACTACGTGATGATCGGCTGGGCCATCAATGCGATGCGGATGCCGCTCGAGGCGCAAGTCGACCAGATCGGCTGGGACCTCAAGACCGCCTCGGGCAAGACCCCGCAGCCAACCCAGAAGCCAGGCGAGAGCGAAGACTGGGCCGACAACCGGGGCTACGACATGGAGAAAAGCGAGGACTGACGGCCGGCGCGCCAATCTGCGCCGCCGCCGCTAGATCGTATCGACCTGCCGGAGCACTTCGGCGATCACCGCCGGGTCGCTGGCAAACCCCAGGTGGTTGCAGCGCATCGCCACCGCGCGGTCGCGTTCGCCGGGCCAGCCGCAGGCCGAGCGCGGGGCTACGATGCCGTCGCGCGGGCTCCATAGCGCGACCGTCGGCACTGGCGGCTTGGCGGCGAAGTCCCCGACGATGACGGGCGGCTCGTCGACCGGATGCCCGGTGACGAACTGATAGGCGCGCCAGGCGTTGTTGGCGCGGCGGTCACCCGAGAACGGCGAGCCCATCGTGATCACCCCGGCGACCACATCGGGCCGCTGCTTGGCCAGCTCGCGGGCAAACAACCCGCCCAGGCTCCACCCGATCAGCACGACCGGGGCGCCTTCGGACTGCGCCAGGCTGGTCAGCCGGGCCAGGAGAAACGCGAAGTTCTGCGGCGTCGGCCCCAGGTTGAAGCCCAGTCCCCATTCGTGCGCGCCATGGCCGGCGACGCGCAGCGCGGTGAGCATCTTGCGCATCCGCAAGGGGTGCGCGCCGAAGCCGGGCAGCAGCATGACCGGGCGCGGATACAGCGCGGCGGCGGGCGCGGGGCGCGCGCCCTTGGGCAGGACCGCGCGGAATTCACCGAGCAGCAACCGCAGCGAGGGGCCGCTGATGCCAGCGGGACCGGGCTGACGCGCCAGCGCGGTGCGCCGGGCGAACTCGCTGCGGGTCGCCCCGCCGCGCGTCATCGCGCCGCGCCACCACGCGCCGCCCGTCGCCAGCGCCGCATTCCGCATGTCTTCGATCATCGCCATCGGTGAGACCTTGGCACAAGTTGTCCTTCACCGCGATGAACGGTTCTGAACGGGCGGCAGTTCCCGGCGCGCTGCCCCCGTCCTCTGAAGCGGAGGGGGAGAGGGACGCCCTTACTTCGCCAGACCCGGCTCGTTCCCCGTGCATTCGCCGACCCGCTGCGACACCAGATGCATCGCGATCTTGGCGTTGGCCATCGGCGTCTTGCCGCCCTGCTGGTCGATCCCGACGGTGATGTCCGAGCCTTCCTCGCCGACCTTGCCGGCCATGGTGATCACGCCCTTGCCCTCGTTCGCGTTCGCGCAGTTGAGCACCGCGTCGAGTTGGCCGCCGCTGACGTCGAAGCGCTCGTACTTGCACTCGCCGCCCTTGCCGACTTTGTCGAACATGTCGCGAAAGCCCTGGTTCGCCATTTCCGCGGTCATGCAGAAGTCATGCGCCTGGGCCTTGGCCATCGCGGCCTGAATCTGCGCGGCCATTCCGGGCGGTGCGCCGGGGATTTCGAACTTGGTGATGGTCATCGTCTGTTTGTAGAGCCCGGGCTTCGGCCGCTCGAGCTGCGCCGCCTCGGCCTTGGCCTGCTCCATCGTCTTGGGCCCCTTATCGGCCTTGTCGCACCCGGCGAGCGCCAGCACCGCGAGCGTCGCGGCGGCGGCGCACAGCATCGGCTGGCGCGAAATCAGCTTGGTCATTTGGCAATCCCCTTCGATCCTTCTGCCCCCACGATGACCGATCGGCCGCCGATTGACAACGTGCGTGCGCCACCGTCTTTTGCACACCAACGACAACCGAGAGGACGAGGATGGCGCAAGCAGGCGCACACACGCCGGGCCGCGCAAAGACGCCAGCGATCTGGATGATCCTGATCGCCGCGTTCCTCGACATGATGGCGATGGGCATCGTCATGCCGGTCCTGCCCGGCCTGATCGAGGACCTGACCGGTAGCCTCGCCGCCGCCGGGATCTGGACCGGGGTGATCGGCAGCTTGTGGGCGCTGATGCAGTTCGTCTGTGCGCCGATCATCGGCAGCCTGTCCGATCGGTTCGGCCGCCGCCCGGTGATCCTGGTGTCCACCGCCGGCCTCGCGCTTGACTGGGTGCTGATGGCGCTCGCCCCGAACTTGTGGTGGCTGGTGGCCGGCCGGATCATCGGCGGGATCACCTCGGCGAGCGCCACCGCGCTGTTCGCCTACCTTGCCGACGTCACCGCGCCCGAAGCCCGCGCCCGCGCCTTCGGCTTGATCGGCGCGGCGATCTCGGCCGGGTTCGTGCTCGGCCCGGCGCTTGGCGGTGCGCTCGGCGACATTTCTCCGCGCCTGCCGTTCTGGGTCGCCGCCGGCTGCTCGGGCGCGGCATTCGTGTACGGCCTCGTGGTGCTGACCGAGAGCCTCCCGCCCGAACGCCGCCAGCCGTTCCACTGGCGCACAGCGCACCCGGTCGCCGCGCTCAGGATGCTGGCCACCCGCCCCGCCTTGCGCCCGCTGTCGCTCGGGGTGTTCCTGCTGACTTTCTCGCACCGCCTGTTCATGACCGTGTTCGTGCTGTTCGCCGGCCACCAGCACGGCCTGACCACACTGCAAGTCGGCGCGCTGCTCGCGTTCTCCAGCGTGCTCGACCTGATCATGCAAGGCGTCTTGGTCGGCCCCGTAACGCAGCGCCTCGGCGATCGCCGCACCACGATCCTGGGCCTTACCGGCGGCGCGCTGAGCTTCCTGGCGATGGGTTTTGCACCCAGCGCCGCCTGGTTCGTCGCCGCGATGATCCCCTGCAGCCTGATGGGCCTGGCCGAACCGACCATGAAAAGCCTGATGTCCCGCGCCGTCGCCGAAACCGAGCAAGGCCAGCTCCAGGGCGCGATGCAAAGCCTGGCCAGCGTCGCCGGGATCACCGGGCCGGTGTTCTTCGGCTGGGTCTATGCGCTGTCCAGCGCCGATCTGCCGGGGCTGAGCTTCGTGATCGGCGCGGGGGTGCTGGCGCTGGCGGCGGGAAGCGTCGGGCTCGGCGGCAGGGCAGCCGGGGCGCCCAAGCGGGCCTGACCACCGCCCCGAAAGCGCGGGCATAGGCAATGTCTATGCCGTCCATACGAGCTTTCTCGCTGGCTCGCCGGGCGCCGCTTTGGAATGCCGGGCGTGCTGCGCGTCCTCCGCCAGGGTTGCTCCGCTTGGATGCCGAGCGTCCCGCCGGGCGCGCCCGGCAAGCGAAGCGGCGGCGCTCACCCCCGCTCAAGGAGTACACGTGGTGCACATGAAAATCGCCGGCGCCGGACTGATGGCGGCAATGCTGACACTGTCCGCAAATCCCGCATTCGCGGACGTCGCTGCGGCACCCACGCCCACGCCGGCGGCTGTGCCGGCGGCGGCAGCACCGATGCCCGCAGCGCCCGCACCGACAACCTTCGTCCCGGCGAATTTCACGGTTCCGACGCTGGTCGAAGGACCTGGCTTCAAGCTCGTACCGCTGGGCCCCGAGTTGGTGAAAGTCGATTTCGACGCCTACATGTCGTCGATCGAGCACCTCCAGAAAACCTTTTCCCGCAGCACCGGTTGGCCGCGCCAGGGCATCACCGATGCCGACGCCATGCGGGATATGGAAAACGAGCAGGCGCGATTCCGCGGCCGCAAATCATTCGCCTATGCCGTGCTCACCCCCGACGGCACCCGCGAGCGCGGCTCGGTGTACGTCCGCCCAAGCCCCGTCAAAGGGCACGACGCCGTGGTCAGCATGTGGGTGACGAAAGCCGACTACGACGCGGGCTTCGACGCCGAGCTTTACCAGTGGGTGACCGCCTGGATCCAGCAGGACTGGCCGTTCAAGGCCGTCGCCTATCCCGGACGCGCCACGGAATGGGCCGCCTGGGACGCCCTCGTCGCCGCGAACAAGGCCGCAGCGGCGGTGCCGGCACCGAACCAGTGAAAGCGTGATCGGCGCGGAGTGCCGTGGCGGACGTTGCAAGCAACTCTGTTACCAACGAGAAGCTGACTGCAGTGCGGTCGGCATGGCGCAATCTCGTCTGCTTTGAGCGATCCGCGCCGGTTGGGGGAACCGCGGATATGGGGTGGAAAGCGGACTTATCGTGATGAGCGCAAGCTGTTTCGATCTGAGCTAGCCTCTCGGCACGGTTTACAGCGTCTTTAGCAATTTCAGCTGGACCTCGGGTTTGCTCTGGCGTGATGAGATGTCCTCGACCGACGGTGCGATCAGGCGCTGGCTCGTACGGCCGGAATAGCGGAACGTCGCCGACAGCGACAGCGCCCGATCAAAACTATGCGTGTATGAGGCGCTGAGATCGAACCAAGATGTCTTGCGGATTTGATATTCCCGCGAGGGGCCATTGTAAGACCACTGCAGCTGCGCCACGTCGCCAGGTACGCTGCCCCGGCCTTTGCCATTCCATTCGAACGTGCCGCTTGTCGAATAGCGAAATGTGCGCTGCGTGCTCCGGCCATCCGTCGGATCGATCGGCGTGCGCTCGTCGAAAAGATTGGCGCTTGCGCTTGCTTTGAGCCGGGGGAAAATAGGAAAACTGAGGTCGAACTGGGCGCCACTATTCCAGCTATTTCCCGCATTTACGTAGCTGTAAACGCTAGTGCCTGCTGCGTTGACCGAATAGTTCTTGCTCCAAAGTTCGCTGGTTTCGCGGAAGTAGACAGTGGCCCCGGCCTCGATCTTTCCGGGACGAAACTGGACACTGACCTCATAAGCGTTTGTGCTCTGGTCTTTGAGATGGGGATTCCCTTCGAAAAGAGTGTAGGCACCCTCAACCGTTGCATAGGGCCGCAAATAATCCAGCGGAACTCGGTCTATCCGCTTGCTGAAGCTGGCCGCGAACTGCAGGCGTTTGTCGACCTTGTAACTGGCATGAAAGCTGGGGAACAGGTTCGCCCGGTTGATCCGAACATCGTCCGAACCAGAGCTTGAAATTCGGCGCTGGTTGGCTTCGCCGCGCAGGCCCGGTGCAAACGTCAGTGGGCCGAATGTTTGCTGAAACGAGGCATAAGCGGAAAAGGTACTGCTGCGCGCATTATACTGATCGATCATGTCGGAGCCGAACGAACCGCTGCTGTCGTTGCTGGTAAATCGATAGTCCTGCGTCGTATCGTCGATGTGCCAGGCACCGCCCAGCGAAAGGATCTGCCCAACAGCCATGGGATGCTTCCAGTCAATCTGCATATCGATCGACGTGGAGGGTTTTTGCACGTCGATCCCGTAACGGCGGCCATCGCTGAAGCGAGCATCAGTGACGTCGTGCACCCCCGGGTTGGTGTAGAATTGGACAGTCGCATTGAGCGTCTCGCCCGCTCTCGCGCCCGTGTGATCAAGGTTCAACTCTCCCGTCACGAAACTTCCGATACTGCTCACGCGACGATGCTCTGAGAAGGGCGAAAAATCAGGGGTTACGGCCGAATAATCGGCCTTGTTAGTGACAACATCGTGGCCACCACCGCCGCCAAGCTGCGCTGAAAACATTGTTCTTGAGTCTAGCTTGTACGTCGCCTTGCCGCTGATACGTCCGACAGTGCCGTCATAGGTATGTAACCCGGTCTCGCGATTGACTGTCGGTGTACCACTCAGCTGCCCTTCAACACTACGCTCCCGACGATAGGTCCGGCGGATCATGGTGCCAATGTTGCCCCCCGCCTTTAATTGATAGGCCCAGTCGCCCTGCTTGTAGTTCAGGGTCGTATCGGCAAGGGCATGCCCGTAGCTGGATTCCTGCAGGCTTACATTGCCAGACAGCCCTTCCACCCGGGTCTTTCGCAGCACCAGATTGATGACGCCGCCCGCACCCTCCGACGAGAACTGTGCGGAAGGGTTGGTGATCACCTCGATCCGCTCGATATCGCTTCCGTGAACCGTGCGCAGGTATTGCGCTGCGTCGCCTTG